>JALVJU010000637.1 GCA_027034005.1 Marinilabiliaceae bacterium | reverse complement strand
TATGAAAGAGATAAAAGCATTTTTACGGCCGAATAAGGTTAATGAGATATTGACACATTTGAAAAAGGAAGGTTTTGAAAACATCACGATATCAGTTGCCGAAGGCACCGGAAATCTTCAAAATGAAGATGCATCCGTTTCACTGGAGTTTGCTGTAACCGACAGTAAAATAGCTAAGCTGGAGATGGTGGTAAAAGATAGTGATGTTGAGGTTGTCGTCAGGGTAATTTCTGAATACGGGAGGACGATCTATCCGGGTGATGGAATAATTTACGTGTCGGAGGTAAGGGATGTTTTCCGTGTGAAGACCGGGGACAGGGTTGAGATTTAAAGTAAGTGTAGGTTAGTCATCTTATGGGTAAGCATTGTATTGTGTCCTCCTGCCGGACGGGCACTTACTTTTTTTCTACAGCCAAAAAAAGTAAGCAAAAAAGGCCGCCGCTGTGAATAAAATTGCTAAAAATCAATTAACTCCGCTAAAAGAAAAAAACTCCTCCGATAAAGTTTTTGTGGCTTTTAGTTCTAAAAGCCTACAAAACTAAATATCGGAGTCAAACAGATTTTCTTTTTTAACGCTACGTTATTTGATTTTCTTAACGCATTTTCTTCAATGCGGAAATATGAGTCATTCTTTAGATGACTATCCGGTCTTTGACTTTGCAACCCGGTTGCACTTTCAAAGAGTTATATTTGTATCAGAATTAAAAATTTAAAAACCATAAAGTCATAAACTACTATTTCGAAAAAGAAACAAGCTACACTTTCGACAAAGCTGTTGAGAAGATCACGGAAGAACTGAAGAACGAAGGATTCGGTGTTCTTGCAAAGATCGACATGAAAAACACCCTTAAAGAGAAACTGGGAGTTGATTTCCGCAACTATGCAATTCTTGAGGCATGTAACCCTCCGTTTGCCCACAGGGCATTGCAGTCAGAGCCAAATATCGGTATCATGTTGCCGTGTAATGTTGTTGTCCAGGATGCAGAAGAGGGCAAAACGAAAATTGCTGTTGTTAATCCTGTTTCTGCCATACAGGGTGTTGATAACGATGAGATGGGTGACATAGCAAAGCAGATACAGGCAAAACTGAAAAGCGCACTTGAAAAGGTGTAACTGATCTGTTATCTCGATCTGAAAAAAGCATCCGGCACATTCTGTCAGGTGCTTTTTAACATTATGTTCTTTTGTACAACTGTTTATTTTCATTATCTTAACATCTGAAAAATGTTTAGATAATGGAACTAGATCCTCGCCAGACCATAATAGTTGGGATACTCGTTTTGTTTTTGGGGAAATATCTCAACAGAAAGATAAAATTTCTTCAGCAGTTCAATATTCCGGAAGCGGTAACTGGCGGGATAGTGGCATCAGTTTTTTTCGGGCTTCTGTTTTTATTCAACGTAGATGTGACATTTTCCCCCGGGGCAAAGCATTATCGTGATGTCTTGCTGGTAATTTTCTTTACCTCCATTGGCTTATCCACCGATTTTAAAAATATTATCAAAGGCGGCAAGGTGCTGCTGATCTTATCCGCTTTGGCAATCGCTTATATTTTTATACAAAATTATATTGGCATACTGGTTGCAAAAGCATTTGGATTCTCGTCGGCTACAGGTTTGCTTGCCGGTTCGGTGGCATTGCAGGGAGGACACGGCAACGTTGTTTCTTGGGAGGAAATTCTGCATAATGATTATCATGTATCCCAGGCAATGGAGATAGGTATGATAATGGCCACTTTCGGGTTGATTCTTGGTGGTATCCTGGGGGGGCCGTTCTCAAAATTCCTGATAAACAAATATAAACTTACACCTGACAACGACTCCGATAATGTTACCATAGGAACTAAGATCGGGAAGAACCTGGTTATCGATTACAACTCGTCACTGATGGTGTTGCTCATGTTATCCCTGGCGATAGGACTTGGCATCCAGATGAACGTGCTTGTTGAAAGCACAGGGTTTACTCTGCCTCTTTTTGTGACATGTATGTTTGGCGGGGTGATACTGGTGAATGTTGTTCCCTATATACTTCCCAAGTTAAGTTGTCCAACAAACTCACCTACTCTGTCGGTAGTTTCGGACCTGAGCCTCGGGCTGTTCCTTGCAATGGCCATGATGACACTTAAGTTCTGGGAACTTGGGGATGAAGCTCTGTTCATAGTGGCAAGCATCGTTGTACAGACGGTTACGATCCTGTTGTTCACCTATTTTGTAATGTTTCGCCTGCTTGGCCGTAACTATGCTTCGGCGGTTATATCTGCAGGGTATATCGGTTCTGCCCTTGGCGCAACACCTACTGCAATGGCCAATATGGCGGCCGTCACTCAGAAATACGGTGCATCTCCCATTGCATTTGCCGTGATACCTATTGTAGGAGCATTTATCATTCAGGTCAGCAATGCAATCGTTATTCGTATTATTCTTTCATTTATCGGTTGATGTT
>JALVJU010000636.1 GCA_027034005.1 Marinilabiliaceae bacterium | reverse complement strand
CCCATATCGGCAAAGAGAGCGCCTTCGAGGATCCAAAACATTTTGTACCTGAATTCGGCATTGAACTCAAGTCTCATGTCAGCTGTCTGGTTGTAATACTTTAGCTCATCGCCTTTGTATTCCCCGGGGCCGAGTCCTCGTACAGGCCAGGCCCTGATACTGTTGGCACCACCGGTAAAATACATTTTTTCGAAAGGCATTACGGTGAGATTTCCGTAAGGATATCCTACTCCGAGGAAAAAACGGTATGCAAATGAATTGCGCAAGTTTGGAACATGATGGAACCTGAGCTCAAAATCTGATTTGACGTACTGGGCATATCTGATACCGAATAAAGTGTAATATCCATCTTCAGGTTCACCTTTGGTAAACAGGTTCATTAATCCGTCAATGAGATTGCCAGATGACTCCGCATAAGCTTTAAAATACCAGTAATTTCTCTGATAACCGGGTTTTTGCTGGTTGTACTGAAATGTGTAGTTAGTGTTCATTATGAGGTGGTTCTCATAACTATACCGCATGTAGGTATCTTTTATGTAATCCCAGAAATTGTCGGAGATAAAGGGTACCCATACCAGGTTGAAATCAACGATAGAGAAAATGTGTGAGATCTTTTGTGACGACCGCCAGTCGTAACTGAGCTTTGTGTTGGCAATAGTACGTGTGTAGTCGGGCCGTTGTTGGTAGTTTACACCGAGAGAAACAGAAGAACGAGGGTTGTATCGTCTCCTGAAACTCTCAACACGGAAGGGAACAAGGAATTTAGGGAATGTCATACCCGCATCAAAACCCACCTCGATGATATTGAAATTGTTCTTGTCGCCTCTTGATGTCTGTTTCTGATATGCCAGTCTCAGACGCGTGTTCAGGATCTCGGCGCCTCTGAAGATGTTCTTGTGCTGGTACTTTATGTTTGAGGCCGCACCGAGGTTACCCGATGAGTTGGTGCCTTCTACTTCAAGTGCATAGGACTGTGGTTTTGAGGGTGTGAGCTGGATGTAACAATTAAGCATTTTGTTACCCTCTTTGTCCTTTGTTTTCTGCAGCTCACGAAACTTTATGTTGATGTAACGGAACAGTTTCAGTTCGGTGATCAGTGTCTGGGTTTTTGCTACTTTGGTAATGTCGTAAAGTTGACCTGGAGTAATGTAGGTTGAGTTGATAAGAACATCGGGCTTGAATTTCATTTTATTTTTATACAGGAAGTAATATCCTTTGTAATAAAGTGTGTCGAACCTGGTCGCGTAGCTGGAATCATTTTTCAGTGCCTCCTGAGGATTGAAATCGACTAAAAAATATACGTCATTTACTCTGTATTTTGAATGATTCTCTGTTGTGTCCCTTCCGTCAGGCAGTTTGCGCAGCACACTTGCTATCACCAGTGTGTCACGTATTTCGTGAGAATCTTTGAGGCTGTCGGCAATGTAGTAGATGTAATCTTTCGAAAATGCCCAGTATCCGTTACTATTCAGGAGGTGTGTTATCCTGTCGCGCTCTTTGTCAAGCAGGTCGACGTCAAATGCTTTTTTCTTTCTCAGAAGGGAGTGGATGGTGTCGGAATAGACTAGTTTGCGGATATCATCGTCGATTATCTTGTATCCTACCTGATGAATGTAAGACCGTTTGCCTGCTTTAATGTGATATTCAACATTTACCTTTCTTTTCTTTTCATTATAAATTACGGTATCTGTTATCTCAGCATTGAAATACCCTTTGTTCTTTAAGAAAAGCTTAAGCTGATCCCGGGATTTATTCACCAGGAATTGATCGTATACCACCGGGGCTTCTCCAATACGCCTGAACCATTTGTTTATCCCTTTCTTGCCGTTTTGGCCCGACAGGTTGTAAAGGCCGAGATAAAAATGCCAGAAACCGAACATTGTTTTATTCTCTTTGGGGCGTACCAAAGCTTTCAACTGCTCGTTGGGAATATCAATGTCGTCGTGTTTAATTATGTTTTTATGTAGAAGATATTTGCCTTCGGGTACGAATTTTACGGGGCTGCAACTCCATTGCAATACAATCATCAACAGTAAAATATGTATCAATGGTTTTTGCTTCATAGCTAATGCTGCAACAGAGTAATGCTTTTCTTAAAACTATTTTCATACAAAGATATCCAAATAGATGAATTTGATATAAATTTACCTTTTTAAAAAAGCAAAGATGATCAGTAAAAACAAAAAAAAGTTTCTTTCTTCTCTTCAGCAGAAAAAGTATCGAAAAAAATATAAAGCTTTTATCGCCGAAGGTCATAAGATCAATTTCGATCTGCTCACTGAGAATGTGAAATGTTTAGAGTTGTATGCCACCCCGGAATGGTCAGAGAAAAACATAAGTGTCCTGCCGGAAAATGTTTTTGCTGTTCCCCTTTCCGAACTTAAAAGTGTCAGTAATCTGAAAAGTCCTCCGGAGGTTATCGGGGTTTATGAAACTGAAGATGTTGA
>JALVJU010000635.1 GCA_027034005.1 Marinilabiliaceae bacterium | reverse complement strand
GGAGTGTATGTCTTGTACTCTCCAATGTTGCCGTCCTTGTCAACAAAACGGTATTTGAACTCAGTTGGCGGTTCTCCAAGATTCATGGCAAGAATTCGGTAGATCTCCCCAAGCATCTTGTTTTTTTCTGTTGAAGCTTTTGCGCTGCTATCTTTGTCAATGCCATTTTCCTGATCGCAAGACCGTCCTCGCGCAGTTTACGGTTGATCAGCCGTATCATCCATCCTGTGTTCTCACTTGAGTTAGACTCCGGGAAAACCTCTTTGGGAACAAGTCCGTACTTTTCAGCAAGATTAGTGAATGAGTTCCACACGCCCCCGTCACCTACAGGACTTTTAAAAAGCCAGTCAACATACTTGTCGTCCATTGGCTTTGTGGCATACTTTATCTGTGCCTCAAGGTACAGATTCGCTTTTTCCAGGATATCCCAGAAGTAAAGATAGTTCTGCGAGAACTCAAAGTTGCTCAGCTTGTACTTATCTATCACCATCGGCCTGAGCACATTCATGCTGGTAAACATCCAGCAGCGCCCCGATTTCTTCTGGTTGGTTATCCCTTTAACCTCAACCTTGTACTTGAAGTTGTGATCAACAGTGGAAAGGTTCTCCCTGTCCAGTGCAATTTTTGTGATGTCATAGTTCGAAAGTGCATTGGTCAGTGCCCTTGTGGCTGGATCATTCTTATCGTACGACTGCCTGATATGGTTCAATGCCTCTTCTGTTATTGAATTGTTCTGTGCAAACAACACTGTGCCCGCAACAAAGAATAAAAATGTCAGTAGCTTCCTCATTTTTTTATTGATTACATGGTTTAAAATCAGGAATGCAATTTAGGAAAAATATCGGGAAAAGTTTGTCGAAGAGGGTGTACGACAAAATCCACGAAATAACAATAGATATTAAAAAAGCAATATTATTGTACCGATTTCACAAACTACTTCTTGATGTATTTGAACCACATAAGGCAAAACAAAAGCAGAAGGTCCCTATCCACAACAAAACAAAGCCCCATGGGGGCGTAACATTGGTAACCCCGTCCGCAAGGGCGGGGATAGGGATCATGAAGATCAAACGTGGTTGGCGGGATTTTTGACGCGCAGCATTCAAAAATCATGACAACCGCACCGCGCGACTGATTGGGGAAAAGTGAATTCTGTCGTACACCCGACGAAGAAATCCTACACATAAAACTTGAATTCATACATTACTTTAGCAACTCCTGAATTTTCCCTGTCAACAGCTTCTCTACTCCCTTGTAACTGCTCAGCAATCCGTTTACACAGAAGTTTCCTTTGAGAATCAGAAAGGATAAACTCTCTCCTTCTGTAATTCTTCAAACAAAAATTGCCTCTAAAGATCGTTCAGAAATGAATATTTTTAATCTTCAACTAAATAGTCATTATCTTCATAATTGACCTGCCGGTTTAATTTTTGATTATACTAAAATGCAAATCACATTAAAAGGTTAAGCTGTTCTTATTTTTATTTCGAAAAAGTATTTATCTTTATTTATCCTTTTTTACTTAAGTTTTTATAAAAAACACCATCTAAAAACTATGCTACTATGGAAATAAATGAAGAATTACGTGATCATATTTTTTAGATAGTAAACAATCAACTCAAAAGCAATGATCCTCCTGAAACCAAAAAGACTTACAACAGGTTGAGAAAAAAAGGATATAATGATTTTGAAGCCAAACAATTGATTGGACAATGTGTAGTTGTTGAGATGTTTGATGTCCTACAACAAAATGAACCATACAACAACAAACGGTACATCAGGCATTTGAAAGCTTTACCGAAAGAACCTTTTGATTAAATGGAAGAGATCGAACGAAAAGAGAAATAAACGATTAGACAACCATCATCTCTTTGCCACTTTGCGCTTTTGCAGTACCATGATCAAACGAAAAGAGAAATGAATGATCAAACCACCCCGCCCCCGATAACAAGGTCACCATTGTGGAACACAAGAGACTGCCCTGGTGTTAAAGCCCATACGGGTTCGTCAAAAGTTACCCTGATCCCTGCATCTACATACTCAAGCTGCCCATAGTATCCCGGGACCTTGTCCACTCCCCGGATACGGATAAAAACATCCTGCCCATGCCACAAAGATGTGTCGGGAGTAATGCGGTATGTTTTCAGAGTTATCGATCTTGAAAAAAGTTCTTCCCTCTTACCGACAACAAGTCTGTTTTTACCGGCATCTATCTTGGTCACACAATGTCCGGACGGGATATTCTCTATGTGCCGCTTCTGGCCGATGGTGTAAAAAGGGAATCCACGATGTGTACCAATAACCTTACCGTCACTGTTGATAACCTCTCCTTCCGATAGTGCCGGGTGGCCTGCCGGCAGAACAGACTTCAGATAGTCGCGGTAATCACTGCCCTGCAGGAAGCATACACTCATGCTCTCTTTCGGGTTTTTGTTCCTTACAAAACCGT
>JALVJU010000634.1 GCA_027034005.1 Marinilabiliaceae bacterium | reverse complement strand
TCGTGAATGGCCTGAGCGTACTTTTCATCAAAAGCGATGCGCGCGGCAACATGAACATCAAATCGGCTTACCTGCACCTTTTCGGCGATATGCTTACTTCGATTGCCGTGATGACCGGAGGTGTCCTGATAAAATATTTTCATATCTACTGGATCGACCCGGTATTTTCAATAATCATTGCCGTTTACCTTCTGCACATGAGCTGGGATATCTTTAAGGATTCGCTAAAGATCATCATGCAGTTCACGCCATCAGGTATCGATGTAAACAAGATAGCCCATGAAGTGGAGGAGCTAGACGGAGTAAAGAACCTGCACCACATTCATGTGTGGCAGATCAACGAACATGAGATAATGTTCGAGGCGCATGTGGACCTTGAAGAGGACATCAGCATAAGCAGCTTTGAGAAGATACTTACAACTGCCGAAGAAAAGCTGCGGAAACATAAGATCAACCATGTGACCTTGCAGCCGGAATTCTCTGTTGATGATGCCAAAGACAGGATCATCAATCACGGACACAAGCATTAAAGATTTTGGGAAGTAATATGGCTTTGTCAAAGGGGTTGGAAGAAAGACTTTTTTAGAAAACATTCATCAACTTCATCTTTCAAAAAAATCTCGTATAAATCTGTTTCATCAGTGCCATCAGTGTGCCATTTTCCGGCATTTGCACCTGTATTCTTAAAAAAAGAGCGGGAAATCCCGGCATTCCCCGGGACGACCCTCAGCTTGGTATCCGTCGGCTGACGGACTTACCACTTAGCTACTCCCCATAATTTCACAGGAAAAATAACACTCCTCACAAAATCTTTATAAATGTAGTCCGTAATAGGGATACGAGAAAAGAGCGGGAAACGGGATTCGAACCCGCGACCCTCAGCTTGGGAAGCTGATGCTCTACCCCTGAGCTACTCCCGCAATTTATACTAAAATCAAAACCAACCTAAAAAAGAGCAGGAAATCCTGACATTCCCCGGGACGACCCTCAGCTTTGGATCCGTCGACTGACGGACTGCCCCTGAGCTACTCCCGCAATTGCATTGTAAAAATAACAATTTGTTTCTTAATCTGAAAAGTTAGCTTCTATCTTTTTCAAAACACTTTTAAACCTTGCATTTTGATGTAACTGACTGAAAAAACTACTGTCCATAAGCTTTTCTCTGTCTGCATATCCGAGTTCGACGGCTTTCTGAAGCATATTCAAAGCTTTTTGCGGATCATTGTTCAACATCTCGTATTCAGCTTTCAGAAAATACACATCCGGATTTTCAGGGTCAACCTGTTGGTAAACAGTAAGAAATTTTGAGGCTTGCTCTTTTTGGTGCTGTTCAATGGCGCTGTTCGCGTACATGAAAGATACCATGCTCATAAAACTGAGCAGCCTGGCATTCATCAATCTTTCTGCTTCTGTTCCCGAACTATTCGTTCCCTTCTGCAACTTTGCAATTTCAGTATTCCACCACGACAGATCTTTGCTTGCAAGAGCTCCTGCCAGGAACTGCCGCTGCCCGATCTCTTTTTTCTCCAATGGCCTGAGTGCGGGATCGTCGTAATACTCTGTCGCCTTGCCCCCGAACAGGATATTTAAAGCGCTGTCAAAAATCTCTTCCGGCGGCCACTCATGTTTTCCGTCAAAAACCAGCAGATGGCTCCTGTAACCTGAGGCCTTTAGATTGCGGTTCAGGTTTACCAGTTCCAGAAAATTAAAATCCCTGTCGCCGACAACTCCCACCCATGTAAAATCCATATTTGCAGGATTATGTACATCAGGGAAACCGGCAGCACAACCAACCACTCCCCTTATCCCGAAATTGCCCGACATTGCTGCAAGCACTGCAACCCGCGCTCCTCCCGAGAAACCTGCCGAATAAATCCTGCCCTTATCAAGGCGGAACCTGCCCAGTACATCTTTAATAGTGGTGTTCACTATCCTGTTTGTCATCTCTCCCTTCTGTCCGTTCAGCGAACTGTTGGAACCTGCCAAGATAATCCCGTACTTATCTGCAAGTTCTTTATATTTTTTCACCGGCAAAACACCCCTTTTGTGAGCATCGAAGAAAAAAATAGCCGGCAGTTCTTTTGTTGTGCTGCTAAAATTTTTGGGAAGATAAACACTGTATCCTATGGAAGTATCCTTTTTGCATTTAATATTTTCATGTACCACACCTGACTGCAGGGCTTTTCCGGTCTTCATTGACCTTGTCTTATGAGTGGAAGGTTGTGAGCAGGCAAGCAAAGAAAACAACAGGATAAAGACTACATTTTTCATTGGTGTAATTTTAAAACAAATAAAATTAAAAAATAATTTAATGCCTGGTAAATGAATGTTCGGAATAGTACACAGATTGCACAGATAAGACTGATAAATCCAATTAAAAACCAAATACCTCAACCGATAAATGAAAGAATGATACGAATAACGATCGCATTGCTGACCTGAATGATAAATGCTCC
>JALVJU010000633.1 GCA_027034005.1 Marinilabiliaceae bacterium | reverse complement strand
CCATAAGCCCGTCATCATTCTTTTGCAGTTTGACAACTGCTTTGCGGCTATCCGTAGTTTTGTAAACGGCAGAATAAACATATTCATTGTTCTCTTCCACACCGCTTCTGGATGTAAGATACTGCTCACCTTGTGAAGTAACATAAAAAAGAGCCGATGCATCACCTTTGACAACAAGTTCGAACGGCCTGTTCCAATCCTTTTGAACCAACTGAAGGGAGAATTTTCCCTGTCCCGGTTTTACCCCCCATGTTTCGTCTTCGTCCAGTTTTACCTTTTGACTGCAGGAAAACAGGAACGATAATACCATTAACATTGCCAGCAGTCTAATCCCGCCGGCAGATCTTCTGTATGATCTTGTTTTCATGATTTATTTGTTTTTGTTTGGATGATGTAAAATTAAACAGAATACAACATCGCAGATATGTAATTCTTATCAAAAACCTAAAGCTATTTAACAATAATTCTACTTAATGATCTTTTCAATACGCTCAAACGCAAATGAAGGGATCTCCCCTATCCGGTTCTCCGAGATATTCAACTCTATTATCTTACCGTGGGGTACTTCATCAAACGGGAAAGATTTAAGTCTGTTGGTTTGCAGGTAAATATTCGTCAGCGACGGAAGTTTAAACAGCTTTTCCACGCCAGACATCAATGCATTTTCAGTAAGGTCGATCAGGTAAAGCTTTTCTAATTTATCGAGATGATCCGGAACGTCGTCAAAACTGTTGTAACCGAGATAAAGTTTTCTAAGTTTCGTCAGCTTGCCAAACTCCTCGGGCAGGCCTGTAAGTTCATTGTACCTGATGTCAAGATATCCGAGATTGTTCAGCAATCCAATCTCCGGAGGAATGCTCATAAGGCCGTTTTCCCTGATATCAAGATATTCAAGGTCTTTCAGCAGGAATATCTCCTCCGGGAAAACTCCTTTAAGCCTGACATTAAAAATGCTAAGATGAGTAACATTGCCTTTGCCGTTAAGCACGTACCCTTTTGAGAACCAAGTGATGTTCTCAAGTTTTTTAAGCTTACGCGGCAATCGTTCCTCAAGCTTTGCTATTATTTCAATATCCTGCATTTCCGGTCTGATGAATTCAACCGTAAAGATAGGCACTAATTCGTCTTTTACCCAAAATAGTGAAATGAATTGATACTTTAAATCCTCAAGGGTATTTTGTGGCGAAAATGAATAAATAACACAGAGGCTCAGTGACACAGAGGAATTTGGAAGGTACGGGCCTGCCCAATTTAGAACACAGTAAGTGTAACAAAACTGTAACCGATTGATTTTTTACATCGTTCCGCAAGAAAATGTTTTGTTGTGGATTTTGGGTTAAGGAATAAATAATCTTTATTTTTACATAAATAAAATTACATCACTTAAAATATTAATCATTATGACTGAATTCAAATATCAGGAACCTTTTCCAATCTTAAAAGACACTACGGAATACCGCCTTGTCACAAAGGACTATGTTTCCACTGTGGAATTGGACGGGAGGAAGATCCTAAAAGTTGACCCCAAAGCTCTTGAGGTCCTTGCAAAAGAAGCATTCACCGATGTTGCATTTTATCTTCGTCCGGCACATCTCGAAAAACTGGCAAAAATACTGCAGGATGAAGAGAGCTCCGACAACGACAGGTTTGTGGCCCACACCATGCTTTTAAACCAGGTAGTGGCTGCAGAGGGCGAACTGCCTACATGCCAGGATACCGGTACGGCCATCGTTATCGGCAAAAAAGGCGAGAATGTATGGACAGGAGCCAATGATGCAGAACATCTCTCAAAAGGTGTTTTTGAAACTTACGACAAAAACAATCTGAGGTACTCACAGGTTGTGCCATTAACGATGTTCGAAGAAAAGAACACCGGCACCAACCTTCCTGCACAAATCGACATTTATGCCACACAGGGCAACAAGTATGAATTCCTTTTCATTGCCAAGGGCGGAGGATCAGCTAACAAAACTTACCTGTACCAGAAAACAAAAGCGCTGCTGACAGAGGAGAACCTCACTGCTTTTGTAAAAGAACACATAAAAGACCTTGGCACATCTGCCTGTCCGCCTTATCATCTTGCACTGGTCATCGGCGGCACATCGGCAGAGGCAAACCTCGCTGTGGTGAAAAAAGCATCGGCAGGATATCTCGACCACCTTCCCACAAACGGGAACGAAGGGGGCCGGGCTTTCCGCGACCTCGAATGGGAAGCCAAAGTGAAGAAAATATGCGAAGAGAGTGAGATCGGGGCCCAGTTTGGCGGAAAATATTTTGTGCACGATGTACGTGTGATACGGCTGCCACGCCATGCTGCTTCATGTCCGGTAGGAATGGGAGTAAGTTGCAGCGCCGACCGTAACATTAAGGCAAAGATCACCGAAGAGGGCATTTTCGTTGAGCAGCTTGAAAAGAACCCGGCAAGGTTTATCCCGAAAGAAGCTCCTCACATGAAG
>JALVJU010000632.1 GCA_027034005.1 Marinilabiliaceae bacterium | reverse complement strand
CGCCGGCGATTATCATTTTGGGCTTGTGCTCCAGGGCAAGGGCTTCCATCTCGTCATAGTCTATCATGCCGGTATCCTCTTTCACGTGGTAAGCTACGGCATTGAAATCACGTCCCGAGAAGTTAACCGGCGAACCGTGGGTGAGGTGGCCTCCGTGTGCCAGGTCAAGGCCCATGAAAGTGTCGCCCGGCTTAAGGATGGCAAAGAATATTGCTGCATTGGCCTGTGCTCCCGAGTGCGGCTGAACATTGGCATACTCAGCGCCATATAGTTCACATGCACGATCGATGGCAAGCTGCTCTGTCTGGTCAACTATCTGGCAGCCTCCGTAATAACGTTTGCCCGGGTATCCTTCGGCATATTTGTTCGTCAGGCATGAGCCCATGGCTTCCATGACCTGTTCGCTTACGAAATTCTCAGAGGCGATAAGCTCAATGCCCATCTTTTGTCTGTCGTACTCCTCCTGTATCAGGCCGAATACTTTTGTGTCTCTTTTCATTGTGTTTTATGTGTTAAAAGTCTCTTTCTTCCCATAAGGAATGTCATTGATTTAAAATGCGAGTCTTGATTCTCAATGATCTTTACCCCAAAGGGAAGCTCTAAGACTTTATGTTATTTTTATTACGCAAATTTAAAAGTAAATGATGATTTGACAATTTTATTTTATTAAATCCCCTGCTGTCTGAATTTCAAACATACCGGTTCGGTTATACCTGCCACGGAATGAAAGAAGGTTAGTTTGCCGCTTTCCACGTCACGTTTAAAGATGGAGATGCTGTTTGTGTGCCTGTTTGCCACAAGCAGGAATTTTCCTGAGGGATCGATAGTGAAGTTACGGGGCCAGTCGATGGTTTCCGTCATCCATTGTACAGGCTTGGGTATGCCTGTGCTGAAATCGAAAACAACAATGCTGTTGTGCCCTCTGTTCGAGGCATAAAGGAACAGGCCGTCATCGGAAAAATGTATGTCGGCAGCCTTGCTGAACCCTTTGAAACCTTCCGGAAGCATGGAGTATGTGCCTTTAACATCGGTGAAACATCCCTCGTCATCTTTTTTTACGATGACCACGGTACTGTTCAGCTCGCAAAGTACAGCCATTGTTTCACCGTCAGGGTGAAAGGCAAAGTGTCTTGGCCCAGAGCCCGGGGGCATCACAACCTCTTTATGCAGGACAAACTTGTTGTCTTTTTGCCTGAAAACAAAAATGCGGTCCGAGCCGAGGTCTGCCCCGTAAATATATTTGTTGAACGGTCCGGGGGCAATGGAGTGTGCATGTGGGGCCATTTGCCGTGTAGTGTCAACTTTTGATGCTACACCGGGCTTTAGGTTTTCCACAGAAAGGATCTTCCCTTTGTCGTCAAGTGAAACAAAAGAGAAATTTCCGGACATATAGTTTGCCACAAAGAGGTGTTTATCATCCCTGTCGCTGCTTACGTAACAGGCAGCCGAGCCGTTAACTTTTTTACTGCTGATGGGTTTAAGATCGATGGTTTTCTTTTTGATCTTAAAAACAGAAACCTTTGAATCATCCCTTTCGGAAACCGAATAAAGTCTTTTGCCGTCATGTGACAGAGCCACGTAACTGGGGTTGTTTAGTTTGGCAGCCAGGCCCTTTACTGTCAGTTTTCCTGTTTCACTGTTGAAATTGCAGGCTACGATACCGTTACCTGCTTTATCAGTGTAGGTTCCGACATAAAGTGAGTGGTTTACCACCTCTTTTTTACATCCGCTTATCAGAAGCAATGCAGATAACAAAATAAAAGATAGTCTGAACATGGTATTAACTTTTTGGTTTTGGTAATACAAGATACGAACATTTTTGGGGTACGACAGGATTCACGAAATAAAAAAGAATTATAAAGAACAACAATATCTTTACATAAAAAATAAGATGATGTGTAAAATATGAAAAATACATTTAAAGTTAAATATCGAAAAAAACTTTTGTTCTAGATTCCTCACCCCGTGTGTACGACAAAATTCACTTTTCCCCAATCAGTCGCGCGTTGCGGTTGTCATGATTTTTGAATGCTGCGCGTCAAAAATCCCGCCAACCACGTTTGATCTTCATGATCCCTATCCCCGCCCTTGCGGACGGGGTTACCAATGTTACGCCCCCATGGGGCTTTGTTTTGTTATGGATAGGGATTTTCTGCTTTTGTTTTGCCTTATGTGGTTCAAATACATCACG
This sequence comes from Marinilabiliaceae bacterium, assembly GCA_027034005.1. Lineage (GTDB taxonomy): Bacteria > Bacteroidota > Bacteroidia > Bacteroidales > Marinilabiliaceae > JAADEM01. The sequence continues at coordinate 267 of JALVJU010000632.1, read as the reverse complement.
AAGTAGTTTGTGAAATCAGTACAATAATATTGCTTTTTTAATACCTATTGTTATTTCGTGGATTTTGTCGAACACTCACATTTTTTTCTATGATTCCAACTTGTTTATAACTTTTGTGTTTTTTATCCGTAGATGAGTTGCACAGGTAATTTTGTGTACATTTATACGTTATTAAAGCATAAAAACTTTTTTAAGATGCGTTTTCTGACAGTGATGACATTAATGCTGTTTGCATTTCAGGTATATTCGCAACAGTACAGCCAGTTC
>JALVJU010000631.1 GCA_027034005.1 Marinilabiliaceae bacterium | reverse complement strand
TCACTGCCGGCAAAATATTTTTCTTGCAGCCGGCCGAAAATATTCCTGAGGCTCCTGAACTCTCCCCTTATCTGGTCCTTGTCATCGGTGTAGGTTGCCATTCCCATAACACCTGCAATGCGGATGTTCTCAAGCGCTTTGTACTCCTCATCGTTAAGTAAGGCCTCCGCTTCCTCTTCATGTAGGCCGAACTTGGTAGTTTCCTTTGCAATGTGGAACTGCAAAAGGCAGTCGATCACCCTGTACCTTTTTTTTGCCTCTTTATTTATTGTTTTCAGGATTTTCAAGCTGTCCACTCCGTGAATGAGTTTTACAAAAGGAGCAATGTACTTAACCTTGTTGGTCTGCAAATGGCCTATAAAATGCCACTCAATATCTTTGGGCAATGCCTCATATTTTGCTGCCAACTCCTGAGCCTTGTTCTCACCGAACAATCGCTGCCCGGCATTGTAGGCCTCCATGATATCCTCATTGGGCTTTGTTTTCGACACAGCTACCAGTCTTGCCCTGCCGTCAAGTTCCGATGTGATCCTTTCAATATTTTCAGCTATGCTCATTTTGGTACGATTGATTGTTTATTTTGAAAAACAAGTCAGGGAATTGAATAAATTTAAAGTACTCAATTCCCTGGTGTCATGTCAAACATTCAATGCCCCTCCCAGCACCCTTTTGTTCCCTGAAGGAATTTCACGCACACACGTTAACATTCCCCGTTAAGAGTTAAGGGTGTGGGAAGCATGTCAACCTAAACCTGACAAGACATCTAATTTATTCACCATATTTTAATCCAGTTTATGTATCACCAGACCTGACCTTAATTTAGGCTCAAACCAGGTAGTTTTGGGCGGCATTATGTTTCCGGTATCGGCAATATCTATCAACTGTTGCATTGATACAGGATAGAGTGCGAATGCCACCTTCATTCCCTCATTATCAACACGATGTTTCAATTCGCCCAAACCGCGAATACCACCCACAAAATCAATACGAGTACTAGTTCGCAAATCTTTTATCCCAAGAATGTCATCCAGTACGTGTTTTGAAAGAACGGTAACATCCAGCACTCCTATCGGGTCGTTATCGTCAAAAGTTCCCTCCTTTGCATCCAGCTTGTACCAGTTTCCGGCAAGGTACATACTGAACTCATGCAGCTTTTGAGGACGGTATTCCTCCTCTCCTACTTTTTCCACTTCGAACACTTTTTCCAGCTTGTTCAGAAACTCCTCTTCCGACAATCCGTTAAGGTCTTTTACCACCCTGTTGTAATCAATTATGTGAAGTTGGTCATCGGGGAAGTGAACCGCCATGAAAAAGTTGTACTCCTCGTTGCCGGTATGGTTCGGATTCTGCTCCTTTCTTTCCAGTCCGATGCGGGCCGCTGCTGCTGTCCGGTGATGGCCGTCGGCAACATATGTGTATGGCACTTTGGTTGCAAACAACTCTTCAAGCCGTTTGTTGACCTCCGGGTCATTCACAGGCCAGAACGAGTGTCCGAAACCATCCTCATCCGCCACAAAGTCATACTCCGGCTCTTCATTCTTAACTATATTTTCTACTATCTTATCAATCTCCGGCACTGCCTTGTACGAAAAGAATACAGGTTCGATGTTGGCATTCAGGTAACGCGTAAGGATCATCCTGTCCTCCTCCTTGTCGGGACGGGTAAGCTCATGCTTTTTGATTATGCCGCTGTGATAATCCTCACAAGCAGCTCCCCCTACTATGCCATACTGAGTACGGCCGTCCATTGTCTGGGCATAGATGTAGAATTTTGGTTCATCATCCTGAAGAAGCCATCCCTTTTCCTGGAACTTTTTGAAATTCTCAACCGATTTTTCATACACTGTTGTAGAATGAATATCGGTACCCGGCGGGCAATCTATCTCAGCCCTTGTAATGTGAAGAAGAGAGCACTCTTTTCCTTCAGCCATCTTTGCAGCCTCCTCACTGTTCATCACATCGTAAGGAAGACAGGCAAGGTCCTTTGCAATTTCTTTTGGCGGCCTTAAGCCTTTGAAAGGTTTTACAGTTGCCATAATTTCAGTTTTATAGGTTTATTTTGGGCGTAAATATAAAAAAATCCCTCACCATAAAGCGAGGGATTTTTAAAATAAAATAACTTGTGAAATTTATTTATTCACCCTGAAAGTTTCATCACCGTTTTTGATGTAAGCGATGATCTGCTTGGCAGCGGCAACACCTGCATTGATGTTGGCCTCGGATGTCTGTGCGCCCATCTTTTTAGGGGTGAAGAAAACCCTGTCGGCAAAATCCTTAACAAAGCCCTCGTTATCCGGGGCAATGTCGGAAATGTAGGTGAAATCTTCGCGTTCTGCCATAAAGCCGAGAACGCTCTCTTCATCTATCACCTCTTTACGGGCAGTATTCACGAGAACAGCCTTTGCTGGCATCTTATTTAACAACTCCGCATTTATCGACTTTTTGGTCTTATCGTTGGC
>JALVJU010000630.1 GCA_027034005.1 Marinilabiliaceae bacterium | reverse complement strand
ACAACAAACCCAATCAGTCCCGACAGCAGTAACCACATCCAGCTTTGCAAAGAAAAACCTATGGGAAAGAATGCCCCGGTATTTATCTTAATCAACAAACTTAAAAATATCAAAGCGATACCAAGCCGGATAAAATTTACCGAAAGCGAACCTACCCTTTTCCCTGCAAACTCAAATGCCATTGAAGTAAAAGTCCAGCACACGGCAGTTAAAAATGCCGTCAGTTCACCAAAATGTGATGATACAAAGTCTGACATATTAAAAAAGAATAAAAAATATTTATAAGATGCCTAAAGGAACAAAAAAAAGAGATATTTGCAGGAGATGCGCAGGAAATATTATTTTCTGCCGACTAACTAAAATAACCAAATTCATAAACATCAAATAATGAACAGAAAGATAGTCGCATTAATTACAATTATCGTACTTATTATCACAGGAATATTCATGTTCAACTGGCTGAGCAGCTTCAAGAAGGACCCGCAAAAGAAAGCACTGCCTGCCATCACCAGATATGTAAAAGCATCACAGGTAAAATATCAGGACCTTCCGGGTATCATCCAGACATCAGGACGGCTGAGAGCTTTTGACGAAATAAATATAAGTTCGGAAGTCGGGGGAAGATTAGAGAAAGGAAGCCACATTTTTAAACCTGGACAATCCTTCAGAAAAGGGGAACTGATAGTTCATGTTATTAACGATGAGTTCACTTTTCAGCTTAAGGCACAGAAAAGCAACTTTCTGAAATCGATTGCTAACATACTACCTGACCTGAAAATCGATTATCCGGAATCCTACCCGACATGGATGGATTTTTTTGAAAAAATAGATATCAACAAGCCACTTCCGGAGATACCCCAAACAACATCTTCAAAAGAGAGGATATTCCTTGCATCAAAAAACATACTGAACGAGTATTACTCCATAAAAAGTAACGAGATAAGATTTACCAAATATTTTATTACGGCCCCGTTTGACGGAACGCTTAAAGAGGTTTTGATACAACCTGGCTCTGTGGTCAATCCCGGGGCAAAGCTCGCCGTATTCACGCGCAACGACCTGTACGAACTGGAAGTACCGGTGAGGGCTGTCAACATTGGTTTGCTCGGCACGAACATGAAAGCCAGGATAATCAACGAATCGGGCGAAGAGGGAACAGGGTACATCTCCAGGATAGGTGAAGTGATAAACCCTGCCACAAATACCATCAATGTTTATGTTAATGTGAAAAATTCCAGGCAATTCCCGCTCCTTGACGGAATGTACCTGAATGTTGTCCTTTACGGAAACAGTGTCCCCAATGTAATGGAGATACCGAGAAATGCAGTTTACAACGGAAATGAAGTGTATGTGATAGAGGACAAAAAACTTAAGAAGAAGAGCATTAATGTTTTGAAACTGAATGATGAAACCCTTTATTTTAACGGATTGAAGCCGGGTAAGATGATTGTGACCGAGGCCATAACGGGAATAACCGGAAATGCCGCTTTCAAGCCATTGAACGACAAATAATTTTTTCTCAAAAAATCCCCGGAAAGATCATCAAAACATTAAACTGACAGAAAAAGCAGAACAGTATGCGAAAGATAATAGAGACCTTTGTTAAATATCCTTTTTATGCAAACCTGATAGTTATCGTGATATTAGGGGCGGGAATTGCAAGTTTTCTTTCAATGAAGAAATCGTTCTTCCCTGAACTGAAATCAAGAATAATAGTTGTATCGGTGGCTTATCCAGGCGCCTCGCCGAAGGAGATGGAAGAGGGGATAACAGTAAGGGTCGAGGAGGCAATACGGGGAATTCCCGGCATAAAGGAGATCAATTCAACCTCTTCCGAGAACGTGAGCAGGGTCACGATCGAAACGACCGGCGAATACGATATCGACCTGACACTTCAGGAGGTGAAGAATGCCGTTGACGGTATCACCAGTATGCCAACCGGCGCCGAACGGCCAATCATTTTCAAGCAACGCTCCATGTCGGGGGCCATGCGGCTTGGCCTTTCGGGCTCTGCCGACCTGATGACGCTGAAAGAACTTGCCTACCACATCGAAGATGACTTTCTGGCATCGGGGCTGATAAGCCAGGTCTCAATCAGCGGCTTTCCTCCCGTAGAGATCTCCGTTGAGGTATCCGAAGCCAACCTTTTACGGTACGGTCTCACACTTAACGATATCAGCAGGGCTATTTCAAGTGCCAACAGGGACCTTTCGGGAGGTGAGATACGAAACGACGATTACATGGTGATAATCAGGGTAAGGAACAGGTCAGTGGACCCCAACGACATTTCAAACATCATTGTCAGAGGAGATAAGGACGGCAGCGTAGTAAGGGTAGGCGACCTGGGCAAAGTGAAGGTTCAGTTTCAGGACGTTCCCAACTTCACCCTTCTTAACGGCAATCCGGCAATCAGCATTTCGGTAAACAAACTGATCACCGAAGACCTCGAGAAGATATCTGTTTTC
>JALVJU010000629.1:1569-2467 GCA_027034005.1 Marinilabiliaceae bacterium | reverse complement strand
GTTTTTATGAAGCCTTATAACCATGATCCTCTCCCGCTTATTTTTCCATTAACATTTTCTCTAAAAGCATTCGTGCCATCAACAAAGGATAGCTCCTGCGAGGATATGAATCAAGCGGGACCTGACAGTTTAGGCAAAAAATAAAATGGATACGCAAATTAAAACTGCCCTAATCGTAGCCGGTTCTACAACATTCGGCGTACTGATTTCACAGGCCATATCAATACTTCTTTCATTTTTAGACAAAAGACATAAAAAGCATATATTGCTTCGCCAAAAATATGAAGAAATGATGTTCCATTTTCAGGACTCATTAGAGTATTATAATCAGGTGGGAGCCTGCAGAACTCTCGACCAACTTGAAAGGAAAACTCATTGTATTTCTGCCAATCGAGCGATGGGTATTGCTTTATTGTATTTTCAAAATCTCGCACCATTATTTGATATCTACTTAAGGAATCAAATCGCATATTATCACCTCATACTTGAATCGTTTAACCCAAATATACCTGCCACCGCTGGCGCTCAAGCGAGAGTTCATAACAAAACAGCATTAAAAAAAATAGAACAAAACCTATTTCAATCAAAAGATAACCTTATAGATGCAATAAAAATGAACACTAAAAAATACACAAAAGCCTAACAATCGGCTGCAAGGGACGGCAAACAGCGCGGCGGCCATTGCAAGTCAGTGCCCCGCAGAAGGCTTAGTAGCATTTGAATATTGGTTGCCCGCATGTTTGCCGCCCCTGAGCCGTAGCGTTAGGGATAAGAGGAGATATGTCGGGAGATACTTACCTTCGGAGCATATTGAACAAGTATGCTGTCAATGTTTCTGGTGCAGAAGCAGCCGGAAATGCAATTTACCCTGTTATCGTAAAATGGGGAAATGCGTATC
>JALVJU010000629.1:0-1559 GCA_027034005.1 Marinilabiliaceae bacterium | reverse complement strand
CGCATGTTTGCCGCCCCTGAGCCGTAGCGTTAGACTTGTAGGATTTAAAAATGAGTTCTTCGAAAAATAAAATAACTATCAGAGAAGCTTTAAAGTCAGATTTTGATTTTGTTGTTGATTTGATGGTAAAGGCTTTATCCCCTTATTATGGAGGAGACCACAGACGACACGCTGAAAGAATATTTCAAACTCATATATCGGGTGGAAAAGATAAGATTGGATTTTTTTCAACTTTTCAAAAGATGTATATAGCAGAATTTGATAAGAAAAGAGCCGGCATGATTCATCTTGTTGGGAAAAGACAGGGAACGATAAAAATAAGTCCATTGATTGTAAAACAGGAATTTAGAAAACAAGGGATAGGTAAAGTTTTATTAGACTTCGCTGAAAACTATGCTTGTGAACATGGCTATAGACAAATATACTGTACAGTTGCTCAGCAAAACGTATCAGCTTTATCGTTTTTTAAGAGAAATGAATATATTGTAACAGGCAGGTCAGATAGTCATTATAAAATAGGAATTACGGAGTTAATGCTATACAAACCAATCACTACAGATGAGGAAATTATTAGTTTCGATAAGGAGCATATATCTGTTTTGCCGTATGATGATAAATTTGAGCACCAAGTAAGAAAACTATTGTTAGAAAGGTTAGCTAGTGCTTTTGTTGGCATAAATGATGCTTGGGTTGATAGTCTTTTTGAAGGTTATAAACGCGGTCTATATACAAATGATATAAATTTGAAATATAAGCTCATTTTTTTAGCTGTAGATAGACAAAACAAAGTGCGGGGTGTGGTAGGAGCTACTCCTAAAAAAGGAGCCCCGATAAAATTGATGCCATTTATTGCAACGGATATGCCTTCATTTATCGCATTGTTGAGAGATGTTCCTTTTTATCTTAAAAGACACGGTAGAAAGTTATATATTCACTTGAGCCCAACAGCTGAAGAAACGATTGCTCTACAACAATGTGGCTGGATGTTAAATGCTGCCATGCCAGCAGCATATCATCCTGATTTGGTTACGCAACAATGGAGTTTCAATATTGATGAGAGAAAAACAATGAGAAGTATGAGAGTAAAAGACAAATTCCTTAAATTTATTCAGGCTGGTGAAAAAGATTTAGAGGTTAGAGTTGGTTATAAAAGTTTTAAGAATATAAAAGTAGGAGAACTAATTAATTTTAATAATAGGAATCGATCTGTAGTCGGAGAAGTAGTTGATATAAGAAACTACAATACATTTGTGGAAATGTTGAATAGTGAAGATCCTAACCGCATTGTGCCTGGAACTACAAAAGATAGCTTATTAAAATTGTTAAAGGATATTTATCCAGAATCTAAGGAAAAGCTTGGAGTCATTGTATTGCAAATAGATGTAAAAAAATAGAGTCTAACAAATCGCTCCAGCTGACCGCCAATCCGCTGCGCTCCTTGGCGGCAGCTGAGCTTTGTCGTTCGGCGGTTGAATCTTAATTTTTGCAAGAATTGACGGATGACGTAATTTGTAATATCATCTATTTTATGATAAAGTCGTTCAAATGTAAGGATACAG
>JALVJU010000628.1 GCA_027034005.1 Marinilabiliaceae bacterium | reverse complement strand
CCAAGCAGTCCGGCATCTGCGGCTGTTCTCAGTTCATGCTCAAAAGTGTGCTGTGCAAGGATGGCATGGTTCACCTCAATATTCAGTTTAAAATCCTTGTCAAGTCCGTAGTGGCGTAGGAACCCTATCACAGTGGCAGCATCAAAGTCGTACTGATGCTTTGTGGGCTCCATCGGTTTAGGTTCGATGAAGAATGTACCTTTAAATCCCTGCTTACGGCCGTAATCCCTGGCAATGGTCAGCATGCGGGCAAGGTTCTCCTGCTCAAGCTTCATGTTAGTGTTGTGAAGCGTCATGTAGCCCTCACGGCCTCCCCAGAACACGTATCCGGTACCTCCCAACGCGATAGTCGCATCTATGGCGTTCTTTATCTGAACGGCAGCATTAGAAACAACAGTAAAATCAGGATTAGTGGCTGCACCGTTCATGTAACGCGGATCGGAGAAAACATTGGCAGTTCCCCAAAGCAGCTTAACTCCCGACTCTGCCTGCTTCTGTTTTGCTATCTCAACTATCTGCTCAAGTTTCTTCTCGATATCGAATACAGAACCGCCTCCCACAAGGTCAGTGTCGTGGAAACAGTAGTGCGGTACACCAAGCTTCGTGATGAACTCAAAAGCAGCATCAAGTTTTGCTTTGGCAGCATCCATCTCGTCACTTGGCAGGTCCCACGGGAACAGCTTGGTTCCGGGACCGAAAGGATCTCCGCCCGTTCCGCAGAACGTATGCCAGTAGGCCACTGCAAAACGCAGATGCTCTTTCATGGTCTTTCCGGCAACCACACGGTTTTCGTCATACCATTTGAATGCCAGCGGATTTTTTGAATCCGGCCCTTCGAATTTAATCTTGTCAATACCTTTAAAGTACTCTTTGTCACCTAATAAAACACTCATGATTACTCTGTTTATTTGTTTATATGTTTATTTGTTTATCAAATGAGGCCTAAGCCTGCTTTTACCATAGATTTTCTCCATATCGCCACCCTTCGCGGGCCGGTTCTTTAATGTATCTGTCAAGCTCCGGACGTCCGACAGCTTTCATGTTTTTTGCATCATAATTTATTGTACCGCCAAAGCGTTGAGCCAGAACTCCTACATGTACCACCTCCGTTAAGGCAGCGGCATAATCAAAATTAGATCCGGGAAGCGTATCGTTTTTGATAGCATCTATCCACTCCTGTACCGGCTTCTCTTCCGCAACTCTTGGAATTGTCTTATCAGGGGCATTTTTTAAGAACTCCTTCATCTCCTCTTCGGGTACAAGAAGACGCGGTTTATTTGGCCGGCCTCCTGTTATCAATGTCTTTTTATCACCGATCATTATCATTCCTGTTTCCGGTAATTTATCCACTCCCCATTCAGGTCTTATGGCCGGCTTTTCAAACCCCTCGATCCATTTCATTGTTACAGGAGCTTTATTGCCACGAGCCCCAAAATGCCAGATAACGGTCGATTCATCCGGAATAAAACTATGGTCAGGAACAGGATTTTTTGAAATACCTTCAACAGTATGGGGCATTCCAAGATCTAAAGACCAAAACGGTGCATCCAGAGTATGACAAGCCCAGTCGCCCAGTTTTCCGTTACCAAAATCGTAAAACCCCCTCCATCTTCTTGGCACATAGATATTATTGAACGGACGATCTGCTGCCGGCCCCTCCCACAAATTCCAGTCTAATCCTGCGGGTACCTCCTGTGCTTGTGGAGGAAAAGTTTTCGGCTTTTCGAAATATGAATCTTTTTCATAATTTATCTTGGGTTGCCATGCGATCACCTCTCTCACTTGACCTAAAACACCTGCATCGTACCACTCTTTTACCAGGCGAATTCCATTGGTAGTGTGTCCCTGGTTACCCATCTGAGAGACAACACCATAATATTTTGCCGCTTTTTTCATGGTACGCAATTGCCAGATATTGTGTGCCAATGGTTTTTCCACAAAAACATGTTTACCCAGTTCCATTGCTGCCATTGCAGCAGGGAAGTGAGTGTGGTCAGGTGTTGCAATTATAACTGCATCAATCTCCTTATGCATTTCGTCCAGCATTTTCCTGAAATCCTTGTATCTTTTAGCATTGGGACGAGCTTCATAACCTTCTTTGGCCATACGGTCGTCAACATCACACATGGCTACAATATCCTCCTCCGGAACTTTTGTCCAACTTGCCCTGCCTCTTCCACCAACGCCTATCACAGCAAACTTAAGTCTTGAATTTGGAGAACAACTGATAAAATTAGGGATAATCGCGACACCAACTCCGGCGGCAGATATTGATCTGAGAAATTTTCTTCTTGTTGCCATTAACTTGTATTTTTATTAATGATTTACAAAATTGAACTTTCAAGTTTTGTTTTCCACCTGTTATATGCATCGTGATATGCAGTATCATTGGAACTGTCGGGCTCTATGACCTTTATTTTTTTCAGATTCACAAAAGCTTCATCCGGACTTTTATAAAACCCGGAACC
>JALVJU010000627.1 GCA_027034005.1 Marinilabiliaceae bacterium | reverse complement strand
GACCGGTAAGACATTCCCTGATAATGGCTGGACGCTTGATGCTCCGGGCGAGAGCGAACCGACGCTTGTCAGGGCCGTTTACGAGAAAAAGCAGCTTGAGGTAAAGGACGATTCATACGGCCTTTTCAAATTTGCCGACTGGCTGCCTGTTAATAAAATGCTGAAAGGCTCGTATGCTCCTATGACATACAAAAGTGAAGGACTTGCCAAAGAGCTTGGCCTGAGCAATCTTTACATTACATTCAGCGGTTACTGGCCTGAGAAGGGAATAGAGATGCCAACATGTTCGTTCAAGGAGACTGAGGCATATTCCGTTGGAGGCCGCCTGAAGCTGGAAGATGGCAAAGTACTTGTAGTAGCATCGGCAGGAAACACAGCCAGGGCTTTTGCCCGTGTGTGTTCCGACAATAAGATACCCTTGCTTTTATGTGTGCCTGAGGACAACCTGAGCGCTCTCTGGTTCGATGAACCGATCGATGACAGTGTTGTGAAACTTGTTTCTACCAGGTCGGGAAGTGATTATTTCGACTCCATACATCTGTCTAACCTGGCAGTTCAGGTTGATGGTTTCATCCCCGAGGGAGGAGCCAAGAACGTAGCACGCCGTGATGGTATGGGCACAACAGTACTGTCGGCTGTGACACATATCGGCCGGATTCCGGATTATTACTTCCAGGCAGTGGGATCCGGAACAGGCGCCATCGCAGCATGGGAGGCCAATCTGCGTTTCCTGGAAGATGGCCGTTTCGGAACCAACAAGATGAAGCTGATGGTGTCACAGAACTGTCCGTTCAAGCCAATCCACGATTCGTGGAAAGCTGATTCAAGGGATATCATTCCTTTCGATGACGAAGAGGCCCGCCGTCAGGTTGAAGAGATGGATGCCAAGGTACTTTCAAACCGTCGTCCGCCGTATCCTATCGCAGGAGGGTTGTACGATGCAATGAAAGATGCAGGAGGAGATGTGCTGCTTGCCAAAAACGAAGAGGCCAGGGCTGCTGCAGAACTTTTTGAGAAACTTGAAGGCAATGACATCCACCCGGCTGCTGCAGTTGCCGTAGCTACGCTTATCAAAGCGGTGAAAGAGAATGAGGTTGAGAAAGATGCAACGATCATGATAAACATCACAGGTGGAGGAGAGCAGCGTTTCAAGAGGGAAAAGAAAGTTTCTTACCTGAAGCCTGTTCATATTTTTGATGTCACTCCGTCGCTGGAAACAGTGGAAGAGGTGATCACCAAACTCTTCTGATACTTTAAAAGAGATACAGAGATCACCGGTCAGCGATGCTTTACGGTGATTTTTTTATGTATAAATCCTAAACAACTGTACTTTTCAGATGTTATACAAGCAAACATTTTTTTAAACGAAAAAAATGGCATTGATAGATATAGTGTTGCCCCGTATGGGTGAAGGGGTTGAAGAAGCAACGGTTACACGATGGTTTGTCGAACCCGGGCAAAAAGTTAATGAGGATGATGTGATAGTTGAGGTTGCGACCGATAAGGTGGATTCAGAGATACCGTCACCTGTTGAAGGAACCGTTGTCAGCATCAATTTCAATGTTGATGATATAGTAAGGATAGGAAATGTGCTTGCTGTTATATCTACGGGTGATGAGGACGCTGTAGGTCCCGGAAAAGAGGAAAGAACAGATAAAGAAGAGGTGATAAAAGATGAACCCGAAAAACTTGTTTTTGGTGAGATAATAGATGTCACCCTTGAAGAGGCCGGGACTATTGCCGGGGACATCAACAAAAGGTCGGCAAAAGAGACAAAGGATATTTTTCTCTCGCCATTGGTTAAAAGCATAGTGGATAAGGAAGGGATAACAGCAGAAGAACTAGCAACTATTGAAGGCAAGGGCAGGGACGGAAGGATAACCAAAGATGATATCAGGGAGTACCTGAATAAAAGAGATAATGCCGGTATCAAAGCATCAGATGAGGTGGCGGCAGAATCGGTTAAAGAACCTGTAAAAAAGGCAGAGGTGAATGTGTCGGCAGGAGATGAGATAGTAAAGATGGACCGTATGCGCAGGCTTATTGCCGACCACATGCTGACATCTAAACAGATATCACCGCATGTTACTTCTGTTGTTGAGGCCGATGTGACAAATATCGTTCTCTGGCGGGAGAAGAATAAGGATACTTTCCTTAAGAAATATGGGGTAAAGCTGACATACATGCCTATATTCACCGAGGCAACGGCTAAAGCCGTCCGGGACTTTCCCGGCATCAACGCCTCCGTTGACGGTGACAGCATAATAATCCGCAAGGATGTGAACATTGGTATTGCTGTCGTCCTGCCAACAGGAAACCTGATCGTACCCGTTGTTAAGAATGCCGACAGGATGAACCTTCCCGGACTTGCAGAGAAAATAACATCGTTGGCAGAAGCTGCACGTAACAATACCCTTCAGCCCGCTGATATCACGGAAGGCACTTTTACACTGACTAATGTGGGCACTTTCGGCAACCTTATGGGAA
>JALVJU010000626.1 GCA_027034005.1 Marinilabiliaceae bacterium | reverse complement strand
TGCTTGTGAGTAATGTGATATCTGTCACGGAACCTGCCGATACTCTGACCGCATCTGTTGTCAATGTTGTTGATGTCTCAGCTTATGGCGGAAATGACGGTGAGATCGAGATAAGTGTTGCAGGAGGCGCCGGAGCTTACAGTATCGACTGGTCAGGAAAAGACCTTAGCGGAACTGATACGACATTAACAAATGACATAACACATCAGACAGATCTCCAGGCAGGTAATTACAATATTTTGATAACCGATGGCAACAGTTGTACTGTTCAGCTTGATGATATCTTCGTTAACCAGCCGGGAGGTCCGTTGCAGATGGTCGTTAATCCTTATGATATCATTCCTTGTAAGGGTGATGATAACGGACGGATCAATGTTAATGTTACGGGTGGCGTATTGCCATACACTATCACATGGTATGATTCCGGAAATAATCAGCTTGGACAGGTGAACGCGAGCAGCGTATCCATTGATAACCTGCCGGCAGGAGTATATCGTGTTGATGTTACTGATGCAAATAATGTGACTGTAAGTAAAAATGATATTGCAATTATAGAACCTGATCTTCTGGAACTTAATACCACTATTGTACAGCATGTGGATTGTTACCAAAGTAAAACCGGAATTATCAGGATCAATGCCAATGGAGGTGTAGTTGACGGTTCAGGCCATTACCGGATAGAAGTTACAGGCCCTGATGGATATTACCAGTCAAGAACCGATATAGCTCCGGGAACTGATTATGATTTCAATAATCTTGGAAACGGTGTTTATAATATTAGACTCACTGATGACAGCAACGGAGACGGAGCATTCGATATCAATGATGATTGTTTCTTAGAAAAAGCACTTAAGATAGACCAGCCTGAGGCTAAGGTTACATTAAGCCTTGACAGTGAGATATGCATTGGTGAATCAAGTCAGATCAAGTTTGTGGTTGAGAACTGGGATGTTGTTTCCGCTCCGCTGACAATTCAACTGAGTGATGGTTCGAGTGTTGTGGTTGATCAAACACCGTATCTGCATACCGTAACGCCGGTTGAGACAACCGTTTATTCGATTAACGATGTCAGTGACGGTTCGGGTTGTGATAAAGGTTTTGGTGAAGGAACAGCAACAGTGCTTGTTGATCCGCTGCCTACAGCAAGGATCTACAGTGACAAGGAGATATGTGTGGGAGAAACTGCAACACTGTATGTTGATCTTACAGGAGCAGCTCCATGGACTGTTACCTGGACCGATGGTATAACTTCGACTGTTAAGTCGGGCATAACTGCTACGCCGTTCAGTTTTGATGTTACACCTAATGATACAACTACCTATAAAGTATTGTCTGTTGAAGATGCACACTGTACAAATACAGGAACCGATTCGGTTGTTGTAACGGTTAATGAACGAGCAGGTGTTTCTGTCTCGGGCAATGCAGATATTTGTTATGGCAAATCAACAGATATTACGTATAGCTTCAATGCAGGCGTTGCGCCATACAATGTGACACTTACAGAAAATGGTGTGGCAAAAACTCTTACAGGCCTGATACCTGATGCTGCAGGAGATTATACTTATACTGTGTCTCCAACTGATACTACTTTGTACGAATTGCAGTCCGTTACTGATGCAAACGGGTGCGACCAGCCAGTCACCGGTAGTGTACTTGTTACGGTACGTCCGTATCCTGAAACACCGGGAGATATCCGTGGCGATGACTTTGTTTGCCAGGGTGCAACAGGGGTGAGCTATGCTGTTGACGCCGTTAAGTTTGCGACTAACTATGTATGGCAGCTTCCGGCGGGAGCAACAATTGTGAGCGGCGGGGGAAGTGATTCAATTACTGTTGATTTCGATGCTTCATTTGCAGGCGGACCTCTGAGGGTATATGCCGAAAACGGTTGCGGACAGTCGGCAATAACAGAAAAACTGATCAATGCCAATCCGTTACCTGATATAGCAGGTGCCGTTACTGGGCCCACTGATCTTTGTCAGGGAACTGCCGGAGTGATGTATTCTGTTGATAAGATCACTAATGCAACCGCTTATGTTTGGCATCTGCCTGCAGGATTCAATATCGTAGCAGGAGACAGTACTTCGTCCATAATCGTTGACCTTGATCCTACCATTGCCAGCCTTACAGGTGTTGTTAATGTACAGGGGATAAATGATTGCGGCACAGGACTATTGTCTGCCGATCTTGATGTGACAGTCACTCCTCTGCCTGTGGCATTTGCCGGGAACGATGAGGAGATATGTACTGATACTTATACTTTACAGGCAAATGCACCTGTTGCAGGTGAAACGGGAACATGGACCATTCTGAAAGGTTCGGGAGTGATCAATCCTGCGGATATAAATGATGAAAATGCAGTAGTGACAAATCTTTCACAGGGAGAGAATATCTTCATGTGGGAAATGAAAGTAAATGCTACAGGCTGTTCTGTTGTCGATACTGTTGTTATAACCAATAATATGCTGACGGTTTATGCATCTGTAGCAGAACGCGTCACATGTGACGGTACTGTTACGGTTCATGGTACAGATGTGCCTGCCGGTGCTGATGGCGGATTGTGGTCATTTGTTTCAGGAAATGGAACAATTGTCGATGCTCCGAATCCAACATCTCAGATCATAAATCTCGTTCCTGACACAAGTGTTGTACGCTGGACGGTAACAAAACATGGCTGTCAGTCATATGCCGATGTTGAGATTGTGAATAATCAGCCCGATCAGGCAGTTATTTCCAATGGTAACAGCATGAATATTTGCGGAACCGATGTTACATTAACAGCTAACAATCCTTCTGAGGGAACCGGAATATGGTCACTGGTTTCAGGGGCTGGTATGATAGACAACCCGACAGCTGAGGCAATGAATGTTACCGGCTTGTCCAAAGGTGATAATGTCTTCAGGTGGACTATTGAGAAGAACGGTTGTTCAACAACTGATGAGATCGTTGTACGAAACAATCAGCTTGACGTTGATGCCGGAGGAATAAAAGCAATATGTGACGATACATACCAGCTTAATGCAACCGAACCGCCTGTGAATGTGACAGGACGATGGATAGTTTATGAAGGTAGTGGCTCATTTGATAATGGAACATCATATAATGCTACCGTTACGGGCTTGGCGCAGGGAACAAATAGACTAATTTGGGAACTTGACCAGTTTGGCTGTTTGAGCAGGGATACCGTCACTCTGATAAATAATAAACCGACTGAGGCAACTGTAGGTTCACAACTTACTGTTTGTGGGGATACAGCACTGCTTGTTGCCAATAAGCCTGTTGTCGGTGCCGGATACTGGACTGTGATAGATGGTGCCGGCAGGTTCGATGATGTAAATGATGAGGGTACGGTTGTGCGGGATATTCAGCATGGTACCAATACATACAGGTGGACCATTACCCATGAAGGTTGTACATCGTACGACGATCTGGTTGTGGAAAATATGAAAGTTGATATTTATGCCGGTAAGGATACTACAATTTGTGACAATAAAACATACTTAGACGGAAGTGATATCCCAGGTAACACTACGGGTGAGTGGAATATTGTTCCTGGTATGGGGTCTGCTGTATTTTCCGACAGAGAGGTGCCTGATCCTCTGGTTTCAGGTTTATCACTTGGAAATAACGTGTTTGTATGGACAATAACCAACGGCATATGTGTTTCAAGGGATACTGTTGTTATTGCAAACAACATGCCTTCTAATGTGGATGCAGGTCCTGATAAGACCATATTTTCCGATCAGACACAAATGAGCGCCCAGGTACCTAATCCGGGTGCAGGAATGTGGAGTCTGATATCAGGCGGCGTGGATATACAGAATGTTTATGATAATCAAACATGGGTGACAAATATTCGCCAGGGTGTGTCTGTTCTGAGGTGGACAGTTGAAAATATGGGATGTGTTATTACTGATGATGTAGTAATAACCAACGGTGATGTAAGGCAGGCCTATGCAGGTCGTGATCAGACCATTTGTGATGACTGGACTATACTTGAAGCGAATGATCCGGGAATGGGTATCGGCTCTTGGAGTGTTATTTCCGGTTCGGCAATAATTGAGTCTCTGCATGACAGTACGACCAAAGTGACAAATCTTGGTTATGGCGATAATGTGTTTGCTTGGGAGATTTTTAACGGGTACAATTCAACAGTTGACACTGTGGTAATTACAAATAACTCTGTGTCTGTTGCCAAAGCAGGTCCCGACAGGGAACTATGTGCCGATACTTTCAGACTTGAGGCAAACAAGCCTGCCATAGGTTCAGCAAAATGGACTCTTATCTCAGGTGGTGCCCAGTTCGAGGATGACACATTATATAATACCGTGGTTCGGAATCTGTCTAAGGGTGCCAATATGTTCAAATACGAGATAAGCCAGTTCGGTTGTTCTTCCGTTGATAGTGTGGTCATATACAACAATCTTCCAACAATAGCCGAGGCAGGTATTGATCAAACCATATGTGCCGATTCAGTTGAGCTTCATCCTAACAACCCTACCTTCGGTATTGGAGAGTGGAGAGTAGATGAGGGGGCAGCCAAATTTGAAGGTAACTGGGCACATGATCTGGCACCGGGAACGAATAAACTGTTGTGGGTTATAACAAATAAGAATTGTAGTTCTGCAGATACAGTCTTGATCACGAATGATCAGCCGTCTGTTTCATTTGCAGGTCAGGACAGAGTTGTTTGTGCCGATTCGGTAACGCTGTCAGCAAGTATCCCGCAGGAAGGTGAAGGTTTATGGGAGTTGATCGATGGTAGCGGGATCATTGCAGATTCTCTGGATGCCTACAGTCAGGTAACAAAGCTGTCGAAAGGAGATAACCGTTTCAGATGGACGATCACCAAAAATAACTGTAAATCGTATGACGATGTAATTATCTCTTACAACATAATAGATGCTTTGGCCGGCCACGACCAGATAAACTGTGCCGATACAGCTGTGCTTGAGGCTAATCTGGCAAATCCTGGCAGTGGTATCTGGGGTGTTGTAGGCGGATCCGGTTCTGCCATGTTTGAGGACAATACAAATCCGTATACGGTTGTTCGTGAACTTGATCAGGGTGCGAACCTGCTGACATGGACCATTGACTATCTTGGTTGCCGTTCCGTTGATACTATTGTTGTAGTGAATAATAATCCTACCAAAGCATTTGCGGGCAATAACATTCCGCTTTGTAACAATGAGACAAAACTGGCGGCAAACATTCCTGTGACGGGAAGAGGAAAATGGACTGTGATTGAGGGTGGTGCTTACTTCGATAATGATACATTGTACAATACCTATGTAGATAGCCTGAAGTTTGGTGATAATATCCTCAGATGGACTATCACAAGTGAGGACGGTATGTGTGTATCGTATGATGATGTTGAGGTGAGCTTTAACAGGGTTGATGCATTTGCCGGGCCGGATCTGATAACTTGTAATCCGGATACTCTTCTTGAGGCCAACAGTGCAAATCCGGGTGTTGGTACCTGGTCTGTTGTTGGAGGCGGAGGTAATCAGGCCTCGTTCGAAGATCAGAACGCCCCTAATACTAGGGTATACAATCTGGCTCAGGGTAACAATGTGTTGAGATGGACTGTCAATTATCGTGGTTGTGAAACATATGATGATGTAACAGTTGTAAATAATTCTCCAAGTACGGCCTATGCAGGTAATTCGCAGGAGATATGTACCGAAGATGCAGTGCTGGATGCAACTGTGCCTGCCATTGGTAAAGGTCAATGGACTATAATCGAAGGTTCTGCTGTTATTGACAGTTTAAAAGATCCTAAATCTGCAGTTTCCGGACTGTCTAAAGGAGATAATGTATTCCGCTGGATAGTTGAAAACGAAGGATGTTATTCATATGACGATGTTGTTGTAACCAACAATCAGCCGTCTATTCCTTATGCCGGTGAAGATACAGAGGTATGTTACGACCATATTGTGCTGAAAGCCAGCCCGCCGGATTATGGTACGGGTATCTGGTCAATAATAACAGGTGCAGGAAACTTTAGTAATCCAAACGATCCCGGTGCAGAGATTACCAATCTTGCCAGAGGAGAGAATAAGTTGCTGTGGACACTTGTTAAAGGCCAGTGTAAGCTGTATGATACAATATTGGTAGTTAATAATGCTGCAACGATAGCAAACGCCGGTCCGGATGTGATAAATTGTGTTGACTCTGTTCGTTTGGATGCCAATGTGCCTGATGACGGACAGGTTGGTGAATGGTCACTTGTCTCGGGTAATACTGAGTTTGTCGATGTTAACAATCCCAAAACAATTGCAAGGAACCTGGGGTCAGGTAAGAATATTTTCATGTGGGCTATTACCAATGGAAGTTGCTTCTCCAGGGATACGGTTGTCGTTGTGAATCAGGTTCCGGATCAGGCGGTTGCAGGTGACGGTTATTCCATCTGTGGTTATGATGCTGTATTGAATGCAAACGTGCCGCAATCGGGTAAAGGAACATGGTCGGTATTGAGTGGTACAGGTGACTTTGAGGATCCGAACAGATATGATACCAAAGTTACGAATGTCGGTTTCGGTGAAAATGTGTACAGATGGACCATAACATACGAGGATAGCGGTTGCTCTACCAGTGATACCATCATTATCAAGAGCAATAAGGCAGAGGCTTATGCCGGAGAAGATGCTGTTGTTTATGATAACGAGTATAAGATGAAAGCAGCCAATCCGGGCAGTCTAACAGGAAAATGGTCAACTGTTGCCGGTTATGGTGAGTTTGATGATGATTCTTATTTTGCCACAATGGTTCGTAAACTCAATCCCGGAAATAACACATTCAATTGGTCGATCGATGTTAACGGTTGTGTTGCTTCCGATGATATAACTATTACATACAAGGTTGTGCCTGATGCCGGATTCCAGGTTGATAATGAGAATGGTTGTTATCCGCTTGATGTTAATTTCACAAATTACTCTGTTGGTGGTGATACGTTCCACTGGGACTTTGGTGATGGAACTACATCAACCGAGCGTCATCCTGTACATACGTATCAGGAGGCAGGAGAATTCACAGTGATCCTTACTGTTCCGGGGCCGGACGGAAAAGATGCGGAATACAGTAAGGCGATAACAGTATACGATCATCCGGTTGCCGACTTCGATGTTAAACCGACGACTGTTTATATACCAGGAGAGATGGTGCGATTGTATGATCTTTCTGTTGACGGGAAAGAGTATCTGTGGGATTTCGGTGACGGAACTACCTCTACAGAACAGAATCCGTCGCATGAATATGCTGACGAGGGCATTTACTCTATTCAGTTGACCGTTCAGAATGAATATAGCTGTAGGGATTCATTGTTGAAGGAAGATGTGGTTGAAGCTAAATCAGCAGGGTTTGTTACATTCCCGAATGCATTTATGCCTCGTCCGTCGGGTGATGTTAATGATGTAAATGCTATATTTAAGCCCGCGTATCGCGATGTGGAAGAGTATACATTGCAGATATTTAACAGGTGGGGACAGTTACTGTTTGAAAGTAACGATATTAATGTAGGCTGGAATGGTATTTACAAAGGCAAACTGGCTCCTCAGGCAGTATATGTGTGGAAGGCATCGGGAACTTATATCAGCGGTAAAGAGTTCCACAAAACAGGAAGTGTATTGCTTGTTCGATAAAATTATTTAACTAAAGATTGTGAGATATCTAAAACAAACAATATTATACATTCTGCTGATAACTAGTTTTCCGGAGGTTCTGAAGGCTCAGGATGTAATGTTTTCGCAGACTTATGCGTCACCTTTGTATCTGAGCCCTTCATTTACCGGACTGACAGACGGCAGCAGGCTGGCTCTGAATTATCGCGATCAATGGCCGGGGATAGCAGGTACTTACAGAACTGTAGCTTTTGCTGCCGATCATTTTTTTCGTGAGTACAGCAGCGGCCTGGGTCTGCTTTTTGTGCGTGATGATCAGGGGCGGGGACAACTGGTTAGGCAGGATGTGGGTTTGTTGTATTCATATGAGTTTGAGGCTTTCCGTAATGTGTTTGTAAGTCCGGGTATCCAGTTTAAGTATGCGGAACAGAATATAGACCCTTCATCACTCGTTCCGCCCGGGGATATAAACCCTGACAATGGTTCTATACTGCCGGGAAGCGGAACATACACAGCAACTGAAAGTTATAAGAGGTTTGATGCTACAGCCTCGGCAATGATATACAGTGATTTTTTCTGGGCAGGAGTCTCCGTTGACCATCTTATAAAAAAGGATATTGGTTTTACTGATATTGAGACACATATGCCCATAAAAACCACTGTTTACGGTGGATATAAGATACGATATCGTGAAGGCGGAAGAAAACATGACGAGCAGAGTGTAACCCTGGCTATGAATTATTACATGCAGGATAAGTTCAATCAGCTTGATGTTGGGGTGTACTGGTATATCAATCCACTGGAAATGGGTTTGTGGTATCGTGGAATCCCGTTCGCTACTTCAGATAATCTTTCGAATAACGATGCCATAGTAATGATTCTCGGTATCACTTTCGGCAATATACGCTTTTCGTACAGTTACGATTATACTTTGTCCGATCTGTCCGGGAGTACGAACGGGGCAAATGAGTTTGCTATAATGTTCAGGTTCAATAAAGGACATAAAAAGAAGGCCTACCGCGGAGCGATGCCTTGCAGTTCTTCGGGCACTTACGGTTCTTCCGGAGGATCGAAGTACAAGCGACGCACTCGTAAGATTTTTTAACATTTCTCTTTTGTTATTGTATTCGTCATTGTGTCAGATTGTTATGTGGCATAGTGCCATTGTGGGAATGAAAATTTATAATTATTAGTTTTTATATATTAGCTAATCAATTATATTTGCTCGTCAATATTTATTTAGTATAAATTTCATTACGCGAATATGAAAAATCTATCAGTGGTTCTTAACAGTGTTTTATTGATTGCTGTTGTTGTTTTGTTTGTTTTACACTTTAGTAGTGAGAAGGTTGAGAGCGGGGAAGGGGGAGAGAACGGAACAACCAGTTCTGTTGATTTTCCTTTGGCATACATAAACACTGATTCATTGTTGATCAAATATGATTATGCAAAACTTTTGAAAGAGAAGATGATTAAAAAGGAGGAGTCTTCAAGAGCTGATTTTAATGAAAAAGCAAAGGTCTTCCAGCAAGACCTGAGGGAACATCAGCGAAAGCTTCAGAACAATGGCTATCTGAGCCTTGACCGGGCGCAGAAAGAGGAACAGCGCCTTGCAAAGGCAAATCAGGACCTGCAGGACCTTAACAAGAGGCTCACCAACGAATTGATGGCCGAGCAGAACAAGATCAATGCCGAATTAAGGGATACACTGATCAATTATCTTAAGGAATATAATAAGGCCAAAGGATACAAGGTTATTTTGAGCAACACAATGGGCGACAATATTCTTTACAGCGAGCCCGGAGTTGACATAACCGACGATATTGTTAAAGCACTTAATGAAAGATATAATAAATCAAAAAAGAAATAAAAACTTTTACTTGTTGAAAATATACAAAGCAGAGGTCTTCGGGTCTCTGCTTTTTTTATCTTTACAGGTCAAACAAACAGGCTGATGTCCCCGAGTCACCTTAAAAAAATATACGGCAAATACATTAAGCGTCATGGAATAACCGACAGATTGCCACAATATGATTTCCCGGGCGGAAACATCATTGTCGTGATCCCTGCCTTTAGGGAGAAAGATTATATTTTTGACTCTCTGCGTTCCCTTTCTGTAAGTTCATCCGGTGCAAAAGGGAACATCAGTGTTATCGTTGTGGTGAATGCATCGGAAACAGCAAATGACAGTGTCAGGAAGGAACAGGAAGAGTTGTACAGAATGCTTCTTTCCTATTCCGGTTCTGGTGAGGAGCCAAATCTCCATATCTTCCCATTGAAAGAACTTGACATGCCAAAGAAGCATTCCGGCGTGGGCTATGCCCGAAAACTGGGCATGGATCAGGCTGTTCTATGGTTTGTAAATTCTGGAATTATTGATGGTGTGATAGTCTCCCTTGATGCAGATGCCATTGTGGCATCCAATTACTTTGAAGAGATAGAAAAGTATTTTTCAGGGAAAAAGCGGATTGGTTGCAGCATATATTTCGAGCATCCTCTCATGGGTGACGGGAAAGAGGCAATAGCGTTGTACGAACTGCACATTAGATACTACAAACAAGCGTTGAGATTTGCCGGGTTTCCTTACGCATATCATACTGTAGGTTCAGCTTTTGCCGTGAGGGCTGCGAATTATGTCATGGCAGGGGGTATGCCACGCAAACAGGCCGGGGAGGATTTTTATCTCATTCAAAAAATAGTGCGGTCAGGAGGATACGGAGAACTGAATTCTACTTGTGTTTATCCGTCACCAAGGCCTTCCGATAGGGTGCCGTTCGGTACCGGACCTGCAGTTAAGAATATGATGGAGAAGGAAACGAGACTTTTAACTTATGACCTTGATTCGATCTTGGAATTGAAAAGTTTCTTTGATTTGAAATATGATCTCTTCAATATAACAAAGGAAAGGTATGATGGGGTGCTCTTATCTTTATCTGATAGTCTGCGTGAATTCCTTGTCAGAGATGATTTTTTTTCTCAGATTGTATTTGTGAATGAGAACTGCTCTACAAAAGAAATTCTCGGGAAGCGCTTTTTTGAAATTTTCAATGCTTTTAAGATCGTGAAATATCTTAATTTTGTTCACGAAAAGTATTACCGGAAAGTGCCTGTAACCGATGCAGCAGTGTCCCTGCTGAAAAAGATGAATGCAGATATTCCCCGATCTGCGGATGCAGAAACCCTGTTGGGTACTTTTAGGGATATTGACAGGCGTGGTTGATCTGCAACTTTTCGGTTTGCGTCAGATTATTTTATCTTCCTGAAGCTCACATAAAAATCAAGGACAGCAGTTATCAGTATGAATACTACCCAGTGCCTTTCATCGTAATATTTTGCCACACCGGCAGCGATGAGGAACAGTGAACTCACGAAGAGAATTGTGTTTATCCTGTGCCTTTCAGGTTTGGCCACTATGCGGTTGAACAGCCGGATGCCTACAATGGGAATTGCCCCGATGGAGTAGACTATCAATGCACCTTTTGAATCGGTGAGCAGCAGAATGATACCTATGAATAGCAGGGCCATTCCTAAGTAATATATTATCGAAAGTGCTTTGTACATTTTTATATGGTTCTAGTGTTCTATGGCTAAAGGGTTGAATGGTTACTCTGTTCTATAGCCTGCTTGTCGGCAGACAGGTTCTATGACTAAAGTGTTTGTTTTATTTGCTATGCCTGCCGACTGACTAATGTTTTATGTTAAAAGGTTAATGTACTGTTGTAAATTGTTGAACTGAAAAGTAATGTCTCCCATCCAGCATCGTATCCCGATTCCCGGGATTTCGCTAACGCTCAGCATCCTGAATTCCTATTCTTCTTTGACCACAAATATCACCTCATTTTCCTTTTTCATCAGGTACTCTTCGCGGGCGAACTTTTCAAGGTTCTCAGGACTGCTTTTCAGCTCTTTTATCTTTTGCTTGTTCTCCTTTATCTGTTCCTCATAAAGCTCTTTTTGTTTTTTCAATTTGCCAATGCGTGATGAGAGTTTATGCCGGAACAGAAAGCTGTTTTGATCAAAAAGTGTAAGCCACACAAAAAATACCAAAATAGTTATAACATATTTGTTTTTTAAAAATGACGGTATGTTTTGCCAGACCTTTGAAAGCTTCATTTTTCACACTTTTTTACAAAAATAATAAAATAGTGATTGGAGTGATAAAAAACATCATAACAGATATGAACTTTTTTTGAACACAGTAGATGTTGCTTCCGAAAGGCATAAAAAGAAAGCTGCCCTTTCGAGACAGCTTTAAGTGTTATTATCAATCCTCTGCGAGGAACGGATATCTGTAATCGTGTGGCGGAACAAATGTCTCCTTGATGGTACGGGGTGTAACCCAGCGCATCAGGTTGATCATTGAACCTGCCTTGTCATTTGTACCCGAGCCCCTGGAACCGCCGAACGGCTGCTGTCCTACAACGGCACCTGTCGGTTTGTCGTTGATGTAGAAGTTACCTGCAGTGTGGACGAGGCGTTTTGTGGCCTTCTCTATGAAATACCTGTCTTGTGAGAAGATGGCTCCTGTGAGGGCATATATTGATGTTTTGTCAAGGATGTCGAGGGTTTCTTCTGTCTCGTTGTCCTTGTACACGTAAATGGTCAGGATTGGGCCGAACAACTCCTCTTCCATTGTGCGATAGTGAGGATTGGTTGTTCTGATGATGGTCGGCTCAATGAAGTAACCTTTCGATTTGTCACAGCCGCCGCCTTCTACTATTTCGGCTTCCGGGTGCTCCCTGGCCTCATCGATGGCAGCAGCAAGTTTGTCGAATGACGGCTCATCGATAACTGCGTTGACGAAGTTGCTGAAATCCTCGGGGCTTCCCATATTCATTGTGATAAGGTCATCGTGAACGTAGCCCATTATCTCGTCGTAACGGCTTTCGGGGATGTAAGCCCTTGAAGCAGCAGAACATTTTTGTCCCTGGTATTCGAAGGCGCCGCGAGAAATAGCTGTTGCCACAGCTTTTGCATCACATGTCTTATGTGCAAAGATGTAGTCCTTACCGCCTGTTTCTCCCACGATGCGGGGATATGTCTTGTACTTGTGGATGTTGGTCCCGATAGTTTTCCAGATATTTTGGAACACTTCTGTAGAACCGGTAAAGTGGAACCCTGCAAAATCAGGATGTGAGAAAACAACCTTGGCGGCAGTGGGGCCTGAAGCATAAACCAGGTTTATCACTCCGTCAGGTACTCCTGCTTCTTTGAAAACCTGCATCAAAATGTTTGCAGAGTAAACGGCAGTTTTCGACGGTTTCCATACAACGGTGTTGCCCATAAGTGCAGGTGCAGTCTGCAGGTTACCTGCGATGGACGTGAAGTTGAACGGAGTGAGCGCGAAGATGAACCCTTCAAGAGGACGATACTCCAGCCTGTTCCAGATGCCGGGTGCAGACTCGGGCTGGTCACTGTATATCTGTGTCATGTACTGAACATTGAACCTGTAAAAGTCAGCAAGCTCGCATGCAGAGTCTATCTCTGCCTGGAATGCATTTTTCGACTGTCCCAGCATTGTAGCTGCGTTAAGTTTCTGACGGTATGGGCCTGAAACCAGTTCGGCAGCTTTCAGGAAAATGGCAGCGCGGCTTTCCCAAGGCATCTCAGCCCATTCCTTGCGTGCTTCAAGTGCGGCGTCAATGGCCTTGTGAACATGAGTCTCATCTCCCTGATGATAGTAGCCTAATGTGTGGTTGATGTCATGAGGGGGATGGATGGCGATCTTCTTGCCTGTCCTGATCTCTTCTCCTCCAATGTACATGGGGATATCAACCTCCATTGAGCGGAACTCCTCGAGTTGTTTCTTTAGTTCAGCTCTCTCTTTGGTGCCCGGAGCATAGCTTAATATAGGCTCGTTTTTTGCTACCGGAACTTTGAAAAATCCATTTGGCATAGTATTCTGTTTTTAGTTTGCAATTTTGGTCATTCAATTATTTTATTTTACAAATTTAGTCTCTTTAAGATGTTGCAGGAATGAATTTTGTCAGTGTTTTTTCGTGATAAAAACCATTAAAAGGAATGCGCTATATCCGCTCGCATCAGAATTAAAAAGGCCGGCTGTTCAACATTCCTGCTTATGCTTTGTTACTAATAACAGTAAACTTAATTTAAAGCATTTAATATCATGATTAAAACACTTTCAATATTGATTTTGTTCTCATCTGTTTTTTCTCTTATGGCACAGGTCAATCCGGTTACCACATACAACAACAGTTATACGGGGAGCAGCAAAAAAACTGTAAAGTCCGGTACCGGCAAAAGTATTGAGGTTACTCCTTTTATCGGTTACCAGCTTAATGGAAGAATAGATTTTATCGAAGGTGATTTCAAGATGGACAATGCGATGAGTTACGGTGGTACTGTCTCTGTCGGGGTTGGCCACAATGTGTTTGGTGAGTTTTCCTATTCCAGGTCCGATACAATAAGGTACATACCGTAAATATTTAGGTGTAGAAAGTTATGATTACGATATGGCTATTCAGTATTTTCAGCTGGGGGGACTAAAGGAGGCAGGGCATGGAGCCCTAAGGCCTTTCGGTCTGTTTTCCGGTGGTGTTGCATGGTTTCAGATGAAAGACAATAACGTGAATGATGAAATGGTATTTTCAATGGCTCTTGGCGGAGGATTGAAAGTGTATCTGTCGGACAGGATAGGCTTGAGATTACAGGGTCGCCTGCTGATGCCATTGTATGTGCATGGAGGTGGGTTCTTTGTAGGCATGGGACCGGGTGGGCCAACAGGAGGAGTTTCATTTGGTTCAACACTTCTTACTCCTCAGGGCGATTTTACAGGTGCCCTTATTTTCAGGCTGGGTCATTAAAAGTGTTTCGTAAATCCTACCCCGATTAGACTGGCATTTCAAAGGGACATATTTTTAACTCTTCCACCTTCAGGGGCAGAACCATTTCCATAACTTAATGACATTGCCTTCAGGGGGAGGCAGGGTTCACCTGACTGAATAGCCGGGCAGGTAGGGGGTGTTCAAACCAGGCATTAGGAAATTCTTTTTCGTTTAAACAAGCCGATATTACCATGGTTTAAGTGAATTGGCTGTCGTGATACCAATCAAGTGGTCGTAGTAATCTCCTGTTCGCCGGTAGTAAACAAAAATGAGATAATCATTTTCAGCTTGGCTGAAGCTACCTTCAATCCTTTTAAGCTCACCCTTTGTTTCTCCATGTTTCACGAAAAGATACTGATAGTTGTAAAATCCCTGTTTTAACAACAGTGTCAGCTCATAACAGCTGTTCATGGCATTGTAAACCATTTTGTTCGATTCGTTTACCTGCCAGTTTGTAAGTTCTCCAAGGACATAAACATCGCCGTCGGGATATGGTTTTACTGATAGCAGGCTGAAATGTACATAGACGTAGTCGGCCTCAATTTCCGGGTTGTCATATTCTTTCACACCAATGTAGTAACGGCCGTTAAAATCTTCTTTGTAAAAATAAGATTTCCCGCTTCGCGGCAAATCTGAGATAAGTTCAAAATGATAGTAGGGGTCGTGGTAAACGATTTGTTTCACATATTCCGGGGCAAAACGCACGCTCCTTATGTCCAGCCAGCGGTATTCGTTGCCACCCTCAAAAAGGTTCTCACGGTTGTAGTTGTATACGAGCTTAGCCGGCTGTATAAAAAGAGGTTTAAGGTCGTTAATTTGATCGTCGATCCTGCCGTTCTTTTTTATCGTTACCTTTATCTCATCCAGAGGATTGTCAATGGGAAACCGGGGATGCAAAATATTGAAGTCAACCTCCTGCACTCCGAGGTATATAGAAGAGTTGGTCGAGTATTTTATTCTCGGCGCTATCTGTACCAGTTTTTCATATACCATGAAAGGCCTCACCAGGACCGGATCGTCCGAATCATTGTCTTCAAATACCTTTATGAGATAATTTCCTGATTTTAGTATTTTAAAGTCCCTGCTTGGAAATACCAGTTTATAATGGGTGTAAATGAATTTTGTGTTAAATGAATAACTGTAATCGTTGATCGGGTTTTGGGTATATCCGGTAGTGTACTCCGTTTCCAGCAGATCGGATGGTTGCCAGTCGCGGTCGCAATGGACTATGGTGTAGTTGTAGTTTTTTGTTTCTTCTCCCATGTCGTCAAAACTCAGGACAAGCTGGTCGTTACTGTTAAGCTGTATCACCGGATAGCTCATTTTCCATCCCAGTTTGTGAAGCTGAACCGTTTTTATGTTGGATTTCTGAAAATAGGAATTATTGGTCTGTGCTAATGAAGTTGAAAAAAATATGCTGCTAATGAAAATAAAGGAGAAAAAAATCTTTATCTTTCCAGAGATGTTTTTCAAACGTAAATAGTGTTTGGCTTTTAATGACTTGGTTGCTTTTAATGAATTCATATGCTGTTTATCTTACATTAAGAAAGTTAAATTTAATACAAAAAAGTCATAAATTTATTTATTTTTGTGAAGATAAAGAAACACTATTAAAATAGTTTATCAAATATGTCAGAGGTTATAAAGATTAAGAAAGGTCTTGACATACCACTAATGGGTAAAGCAGATACCGTTAATGTTGAGGCCGAACTACCCGTTCTTTTTGCCATTAAACCCACCGATTTCCACGGTTTGACACCTAAAATGGAGCTAAAACCCGGCGCGAAAGTTAAAGCCGGAACTACATTGTTCCATGCTAAAAGCAATCCTGATATTAAGTTTGTAGCACCGGTCAGCGGTGAGCTGAAGGCCGTGGTGAGGGGCGAACGCCGTAGGATACTGGAGGTTGTCGTTGAATCGGATGGTAAATTCGAAAAGGTGGATTTCGGTAAAACCGATCCGTCAAAGGTATCGAGGGAAGAGGCTGTCAGGAAAATGCTCGAAGCAGGCGTGTGGCCGTTTATTCGTCAACGGCCTTACGATATCATTGCTGATCCTTCGGATACCCCAAAGGCTTTTTTCATTTCAGGTTTTGACAGTGCCCCATTGGCACCTGATTACGACTTTATTCTTAGTGGACAGGAAAAAGACTTTCAGGCGGGAATAGAGGTTTTGAGAAAGATAAGCAATGACAATGTCCATATCGGCATTAACAGCAAATCGGGTTCAAAGATATTTAAAGGGCTTTCGGGAGTGAAACTTCATGAGTTCGACGGGCCGCATCCTGCTGGAAATGTTGGTGTCCAGTTGCACCATGTCCTACCTGTTTGCAAAGGCGATGTTGTATGGGTAACGCAACCGCAGGATGTCGTTGTTATCGGGAAACTTTTCACCGAAGGTGTTTTTGATGCTTCCCGTACGGTTGTTGTTGCAGGTTCCGAAGTTAAGAACAAAGGTTATTACAAAACAATGATAGGCGCATCTATCGAACCTCTTGTCAAAGGGAATGTTACAGGCGAAAAGGTTAGGTACATCAGTGGCAATGTCCTTACCGGAACAACCATAAGTGCCGATGGATACCTTGGTTTTTATCATTCACAGGTATCGGTTATCCCCGAAGGCGATTATTATGAGTTCATGGGATGGGCAATGCCGGGGTTCGGAAAATACAGTACCACACGTTTGTTCTTTTCATGGTTGTGCAAAAACAAGGAGTACAGGCTGGACACCAATCTGCACGGAGGCAGGAGGCCGTTTGTGGTAACGGGGCAGTATGAGAAGGTACTTCCAATGGATATTCTTCCAGAGTTCCTGTTCAAGGCAATCATCACCGAAGATATCGATAAAATGGAACAGCTCGGTATATACGAGGTGGTGGAGGAAGATGTTGCTCTTTGTGAATTTGTTGATACCTCAAAGATCGAGCTGCAGAAGATAGTGCGTGACGGTATCGACCTTATGATAAAAGAGGTTGGATAAACTTTAGATTGAATATTGATGTTGAAAATTTAAAAATATATAACATTGAAAGCATTAAGAAAATTTTTGGATAACATTAAACCTCAGTTCGAGAAGGGAGGAAAGTTTGAGAAGTTTCATTCAACATTCGATGCTTTTGAGACTCTTCTTTTCGTTCCCAATACAACTACAAAGGGAGGGGCTCATATCAGGGATGCCGTAGATCTTAAACGGACCATGGCCATAGTGGTTATGGCTGTTACGCCGGCCTTGCTTTTTGGGATGTGGAATGTTGGTTATCAGCATTTTCTTTCAATAGGCCAGGATGCCTCTTTCTGGGCAACATTCTTCTATGGTTTTTTAAGGGTATTGCCGATTATCATTGTTTCCTACGTGGTTGGACTGGGCATTGAATTTGGGTTTGCGCAATGGCGGGGACATGAAGTCAACGAAGGGTTCCTTGTTACGGGAATGCTTATCCCTCTTATCGTTCCTGTAGATACTCCGCTTTGGATGATTGCTGTAGCAACTGCTTTTTCCGTTGTGATAGGAAAAGAGGTTTTTGGCGGAACCGGCATGAACATCTGGAACCCGGCTTTATTGACACGGGCATTCCTTTTCTTTGCCTACCCTTCAAAAATGTCGGGCGATAAAGTATGGATCTCCGGCCTTACAGACGGACATAATATCGTGGATGGCTTTTCTGGTGCTACTCCACTGGGGCAGGCAATAACGGGGCATGTGAACGTTTCGTTATGGGATAGTTTTATAGGTACTATTCCTGGTTCTATCGGTGAAACATCAACCCTGGCAATTCTTATCGGGGCTGTCATACTTCTTTATACCGGTGTGGGAAGCTGGAAAATAATGCTTTCAACATTCTTGGGAGGATACCTGATGGCCCTTGCATTTCATGCAATTGGAACAAATCATTTAATGCATATTGATCCGATAATGCAGCTGTGTCTTGGCGGATTTGCCTTCGGGGCCGTATTTATGGCAACTGATCCGGTAACCGCCACAAGAACGGAGAAAGGGAAATGGATATACGGATTTCTGATAGGTGTACTTGCCATCATGATCAGGGTGTTCAACCCGGCATATCCTGAAGGTGTGATGCTTGCCATTCTGCTGATGAACACATTTGCACCTTTGATCGATCATTTTGTTGTTCAGGGAAATATTAAACGACGTTTAAAAAGAGCAAAAGTTGCTGCTTGAGATATAAAATTATAGAAATGGACAGACAAGGGAATACTTATACGTTTTTATATGCATCGGTGTTGGTGGTAGTGGTTGCCGCACTTCTCGCATTTGTGTCACAAACACTGAAACCAATACAGCAAAAGAACATTGAAGTGGCAAAAAAGATCGATATACTTAAATCGGTGAACATTGCCAGTACTCCAAAGGATGCTGAAGAGAAATATGAGAAATACATTGGAAATAACAGCTTTGTTCTTAACTATGACGGGAAGAAGGTTGAAGGCGATGCTTTTACTGTAAGTCTTGAGAAAGAACTTAAGAAGCCGGCTAAAGACAGGTTGTATCCTCTTTTTATCTCCAATATCGACGGAGGTAAGAAATATATCATTCCGGTACGTGGAAAAGGATTGTGGGGGCCTATTTGGGGCTATGTCTCACTAAACGAGGATAAAAAAACGATTTACGGTGCCACATTCGGACACAAGGGTGAAACACCGGGCCTTGGAGCCGAGATAGAGAAAGAGCCTTTCCAGAAGCAGTTTGCCGGTAAGACAATCTTTGATGATAAAGGGGATTTCACCTCCATCAAAGTTGAAAAAGGACATAACACTTCCAACGACCCTCACGCTGTTGATGCCATTTCGGGCGGAACGATTACCAGTAAGGGGGTACAGGCAATGTTGCAGGATTGTTTAAGCGGATATAAAAAGTTTTTGAAAGAATAAAATATTAAGACAATGAGTGAAGATAAAGAACCCTTGTTCTCGGCAAAGAACCTGAAACTAATCACTGCGCCACTCGGGGCACAGAACCCTATAACCGTTCAGGTATTGGGTATTTGTTCGGCTCTTGCCGTTACAGCAAAACTTGAACCGGCTATTGTGATGGCCATATCGGTTACGTTTGTTACTACTTTTTCCAATTTTATTATTTCACTGCTTAGGAATACCATCCCGACAAGGATACGTATCATTGTTCAGCTTGTAGTTGTTGCGGCCCTTGTTATCATCGTTGACCAGATACTTAAAGCTTATGCTTATGAGGTAAGCCTTCAGTTATCGGTGTTTGTGGGATTGATCATCACGAACTGTATCATCATGGGGCGCCTGGAGGCCTTTGCCCTGAGCAACAAACCCTGGCAATCGGTTCTTGATGGAATAGGAAATGGTGTAGGCTATGGTATAATACTTGTCATTATTGCATTTTTCAGGGAAGTTCTTGGCTCAGGTACCATTACCCTTCCCGGGCTGGGAACGTTGCACGTGATACCGAAGATACTGTACGACTGGGGTTATGAAAATAACGGTCTGATGATACTGCCTCCTATGGCGCTTATCACCGTTGGAATTATCATTTGGGTGCAGCGTGCCAGGAACAAAGACCTCGTAGAAACAAAATAACAGTAACAGAAAAATTATCAGATATGGATCTTGTAAATATATTTGTTAAGTCGATCTTTATTGACAATATGGTTTTTGCATACTTCCTTGGTATGTGTTCATATCTTGCAGTGTCAAAAACCGTAAAGACATCTTTCGGACTTGGTATTGCGGTAGTCTTCGTTCTTGGTATTACCGTACCTGTCAATTTCCTGTTGCAGAAATATGTCCTTTCGGAAGGTGCACTGGCCTGGCTCGGAGAAGGATTTGCCGATGTTGACCTTAGCTTTCTTAGTTTTATAATATTTATAGCCGTTATCGCTTCCATGGTACAGCTTGTTGAGATGGTAGTAGAGAAATATGCCCCTGCCTTATATTCAACATTAGGAATATTCCTTCCTCTGATCGCTGTGAACTGTGCCGTGTTAGGAGGTTCGCTTTTCATGCAGGAGAGGGGCTACGAAACGCTGGCCGAGGCCACAGTTTTCGGGCTTGGTTCGGGAATAGGCTGGCTGCTTGCCATTGTGGGTATCGCCGCTATCCGCGAGAAGCTTCGTTACTCTGATGTTCCGGCTCCGTTACGCGGTCTTGGCATTACATTTATAGTTACAGGGTTAATGGGTATTGCTTTCATGAGCTTTATGGGAATTAAATTGTAAGAAATAAAGAGAAAGAATAATGATTTTATTAGCTACACAGGGTACTGTTATCACAGTTAGTGTTATTGTTTTTTTACTGGT
>JALVJU010000625.1 GCA_027034005.1 Marinilabiliaceae bacterium | reverse complement strand
TCTGATCTCATTAAAATCTTTTGTTACATAGATATCATTATCAGCAGAAAAGGAGTAGACAAAGTAGCCATTTCCGTAAGCAAATGAATATTGCCACATATTATATTTAAACGAAGTTTTAGGGAAAGACATTTTTAGTCTTAATATATGGTGATTCGTAGTGTCAAGACAAAACGCAATAGGGAGTCTTGGGTATTCCTGGTCACTTATTCTGTTCCAATTTCCATTCGGCATAACATTAATATAAAATAAGTTGTTTAATATTACCAAAGGTGAAGTTGGTGTTGAATAATACGCCATCGAATGGTTAAAATAATATTTATCGCTATCACTAATGTTGTAATTATTGTAATCGATAACTTTAATGATTTTGCCGTAATGATTTATTATATAAATTTTTTTTTGCCCTTTGGGCGTAATGAAAATGGTATCAATATTCTTCACGGCAAAGCCTGCTATATTTGATTTAATCCCATCAGGGCCTTTAACAGAGACTTTTATTTTAAAATCAAGTTTAAGTGAATCCAAGTTGTAAAAATGTATTTCATTGAAGTTCTTATTATAATAGGTAAAATATTCTGTACCCGACCTATCTAAATAATAAAACGAACATCCACTTTCCGGATATGTTTTACTGTCAATAGGTATTATAATTTTCTTGTCACTAACTATTAATTTACTATTTGAGTTAAAATTAGTTTGGTTATTGTTACTACAAGATGTGATTAAAAAAATGTTAAAAAATATTGTAATTAAATAGATATTTACTGGTTTCATCTTTACTGTCTTTTTTAGCTCCCTCTTTTCATTGTAACTTAGTACAGAAAAGAGAGAGCAGTTTTTAACTTATATTATTGGGGGCTATTGCCATTACAGTCATGTACGCCATAACAAACATTTACTCCTCCTGTATCACATTCTCCAATAATTGGATTGAAAAAACAAATAGTGGGTTTACTTTCAGCAGCTATGGCTAATATTTCATTTGTTACATGTTTAGCATTGCTCATCTGAACACTAACTGCCATTGCCACAGCAATAACCGCAACAGAAACGAATCTATAAATTTTCCTTTTCATGATTTTTTAATTTAAATGATTAAAAATTAAAGTTTAATTTTCTTAAAAAAAATGATTGCAAGTAGCCATCATGTACAATCCCGCAAAGGGATTGCCGCCTGATTTTTTATGACAGAACGTATCTGTTCACGTTAAATAGTTATCTTTGTCATATCACCTCCTTTCATTTTTGGAGAAGAGGCAGGGCGGGAAGCGGAGAACTTTTGTGGAGTTTTGGCTTCCTGCCCTTTTTCTTCCCTGTTTAATACTATATGTTTTAATTACATTTTTCATTTTTATATTCTTGCTCTCTATTGTTTCATCGTTTTGCCGTTCTTTTCGTTTTGCCGTTCTTATATCTATCGTTCTACCGTTTTATCGTTTCACGTTTTAGGTTCCTTGTTCCAGGTTTGTTGCCGTTCAATCGTTTTACCGTTTTGACGTTTTATTGTTTTATCGTTTTGTCATTTCATGATTGCCTGCTGCTGACTGAAGACTACCGACTGAAACTCCGCCTTCCAGCTTCGAGCCTCCAGCTTTCCCTGCCGACTGAGGACTGCCGACTGTTTTACCGTTTTATCGTTTTGCCGTTCTACCGTTTTGCCGTTCAATTTTTTATCGTTTTGTCATTTCATGATTGCCTGCTGCTGACTGAAGACTGTTTTACCGTTTTATCGTTTTGACGTTCGACCGTTTTTTTGTTTGATCGTTTTATTGTTCCGGGTTTCAGGTTCCGGGTTCTTTCACTTCGAGATTCGACATTCATCATTCGAAATTCGTTATTCAAAAAACATGTTAATGTTGTCCGATTACCGAATACTGAATACCGTTCTGTCGTTCTTTCGTTTCGGGTTCCATGTTCCGGGTTTGCCGACTGAGGACCGTGGGCTGTTCCAGGTTTCTTATTACGTGTTCATTTCTCAGTCTTTTAATCTTGAACCGGCAACAACGGTCACGGCTTCGCCTCTTTCAGTCACATAGAGCTGATTTTTTTACATAATATTTCCCACCCTTCAGATCATTCTCATTAACTACTTAGTTACAATACAAAACCAGGCCAATTATATATTTTTACAACAGTGTCTATTGTAGCGTGATTTTCAATTATTTTTACTATTGCACTACAGTTAAAGTGTCCGGCAATGGTGAAGGGGCCGGTGATAATGGCCAGGGGAATTCAGGGGGAATTAATGTGTCCTTGTCATAGTTGACAAATGTGTTACCGAAATTACAGGTAGTTGCGTTTACAGGAGTTGCACTATAATGAAACAATAAGCCACATGTTAAAGATAAAAGCACAAAATTGATAAAAGTTCTTTTTTTCATAATGTTAGATTTTAGCGTATACGAATTTATGTCTGTCTGTTCACATCAAAGTAAATCATCAAATGTGTACAAATCCAAATTTCAAGGGGTGGAAAACTGGGGAAAGGATTTTTT
>JALVJU010000624.1 GCA_027034005.1 Marinilabiliaceae bacterium | reverse complement strand
TTCGACGGTGCCGATGATTATTCGCTTACGTACAACTACAACCGCCTCTCTATTGATATTGGTATAGTTTTCAAATAACAAAGCCATGAAAAAATATTTGTTCTTAGTTTCAGTCTTAGCCATTGCTTTCACATCCTGCCAGGATGAGATATATGAAAAGAGCTACCGCAACGTGCCTGTTTATATGAGTTTCGATGAATTGCGGATGCCGGTCACGGCAGGGCCTGCTTCTGCTTTGATCAACCCCGGAAAGATATACTTCAAGGATGGCATTATCTTCATCAACGAAGAGATGAAAGGAGTCCACATCATCGACAACACCGATCCTTCCAGTCCGCGCAACATCGGCTTCATTGACATTCCCGGCAACATGGACATAGCAATAAAGGGGAATACCCTTTATGCCGACAGCTATGTGGATATGGTTGCCATAGATATATCCGACCTGAACGCCCCCAAAGAGGTGTCGCGTGTCAACGACGTGTTCCCATACACCTTGCCGCCACTGGCAGACGACAAGTTCCCGGTAGATGAGATCGACAAATCAAAAGGAGTGGTCACCGGCTGGGAGGTAAAACTTAGCAGCAGGAAGATAGACACTCATTACTTTCCCGTGTACCGCGGTGGCTGGTTCGGGGCCAAATATGACTATGCAGTGCCCATGACCAATGCGGAGACTGCTTCCGGAATTTTCGGGATAGGCGGTTCAATGGCCCGTTTTGGGCTGAACGGCGATTTCCTTTATGCTGTTGATAATTATATGATCCATGTTTTTGATGCAGATAATGCCCAAAAACCGGTGCCGGTAAGCGACCTTTACCTGAACGGCGAGACGGAGACCATGTTCATTCACGATAACAACATCTTTCTGGGCACCCGAACGGGCATGATGGTATATTCCCTCTCCGACCCGCGAAACCCGCAGTACAAGGCCTCTTTTCCGCACATTTACAGCTGCGATCCCGTGGTGGTTCAGGACCATGTTGCATACGTGACCCTCAGGGGCGGGAATATGTGCGGGCAGACGGTGAGCAGTCTCGATATCTATTCGCTTAGTGAAAATTACGATCAGGCCACCGAAGCGTATTCATACAACATGGCCGAACCGTACGGCCTGGCCATCGACGACGAGATATTGTTCGTGTGCGACGGCCAGAAAGGGCTGCTGGTGTACGATGCCTCTGATATTTCCCTGATAGATGAGAAACAGATCGCGTCGTTCAGCGATATCAAGGCATACGATGTTATCCCCTTTGATGACCACCTTTTCCTGATCGGCGACGACGGTTTTTACCAGTACGACTATTCCGACATCAACAACATCCGTGAGATAAGCAGGATATTAGTTGGAAGTTTTTAAAGTTGGAAAGTTTATCAAGTTATAAAGTTTGAAAGTCAGGTGCTGTCTGTTTTTTGCAACAAGATGCAGTATTGACGTTCTACCGGTATCGGCTGTTACTCCGGCCTGTACTCCCTGAAGGTGCGGTCGGTATAAAAAATAACTATCTTCTCCACCTCTTTGCCGTCATCAGGGGAATTTACGGTAACGACCTCGCGTACCTTTGGTGCTGTCTTCTTTTCCGTATCCTTTTTTGTCACATATTCCGGCGGGTCTTCTTCCCTGTTTACATTCTCAGGTTCCGCAACTTTTTCGCTTATCTTTTCGTCTCCCGGGGGAAAAAGCTCACCCGTAGAAGGACTTTTTTTTGTTTCAGATATCAGCATATCACCCTGTCCCGTTATGAGCCAGTCGGCCGAGATATCGGGAAAGGTCAGCAGCATCTTGTTCAGCAAGTCCAGACTGGGCTTGTTCCTGCCCGACAGGATATGCGATATACCGGAGCGCTGAACGCCTATCATATCGGCAAACCTGGCAGATGTCAGCCCTTTGGAAGTAATAAGTTGTTTTATCCTCTCCTTGATCGAATTCACAGAATCCATAACAGCATCATGTTTAGGTGACATTCATAAACTTGCACATACAAATGTAATCATATGTTTTTTGAAAAACAAGAAGTGTATTGACGTTATTCTTGTAACTTCGGTTCTCAGATGTAAATTACATATTTGAGAATAGTGTAGGTCCATGTGATACTGTATACCAGGATAAAAGACATCTTATTGAGGGAAGTATGCCATCTTTAATCCTTATATTTCAGTATTATACAACATCCTACAATCAAGGCAGATCATTGGCTTACAAGATCCGTACCGCTACGGCATTCATCGTAATGATCTGCATATCAATACGAACACGTTAATTGTTTAATCAAAAGATTAGCTAATATGTATAATTCATTGGTTTAGAGGGTATAAAATAAAGAACATGCCTGTGAAAGTGCCCTGTAACTACTCAAAATACACAGATGTGCACAATGCCTTTGATTTAAACTTTAATTAGTCGATGTAAACATCTGAAATAGTGATGCATGAATAATATAAAGAACACTTGTGGATTTACCAAAAAAATATACATATTACACTTGTAATTGGAAGTG
>JALVJU010000623.1 GCA_027034005.1 Marinilabiliaceae bacterium | reverse complement strand
GATGACTACCAATTGATTTGTTAATCGATAATGTCAAACCTTGTGTAAGGAACCAGCGCTTTTGGTATCCTGATGCCTTCCGGTGTCTGGTTGTTTTCGAGCAGCGCCGCTACGATACGTGGCAGGGCAAGGGCACTCCCGTTAAGGGTGTGTGCCAGTTGTGTCTGCTTTTGTCCGTCCTCTTTGAATCGGAGTTTCAGCCTGTTGCTTTGAAAACTTTCGAAATTGGAAACGGAGCTTACTTCGAGCCAGCGTTCCTGTGCAGCTGAAAATACTTCAAAATCGTAGGTCAGGGCAGAGGTGAAGCTCATGTCGCCTCCGCAAAGCTTCACGATGCGCCACGGCAGTTCAAGTTTCTCGACCAGTGTCTGCACATGGGCTACCATCTCGTCAAGTGCCTGGTACGACCTGTCGGGATGTGTTATCTGAACTATCTCTACCTTATCGAACTGGTGAAGGCGGTTCAGCCCCCTGACATCTTTTCCCCATGACCCAGCTTCGCGCCTGAAACATGCAGAGTAAGCACAGTTTTTAACAGGGAAATCAGATGCCTTAAGGATAACGTTCCTGTAAAGGTTGGTAACCGGCACCTCCGCTGTTGGTATCAGGTACAGGTTGTCGGCAGTAAGGTGGTACATCTGTCCCTCCTTGTCGGGCAGCTGCCCTGTGCCGAAACCGGAGTCCTCGTTAACCACAAGTGGTGGCAGAACTTCCTTAAAGCCTGCTTTTTCAGCTTCATCGAGGAAAAAGTTGATGAGGGCACGCTGCAGTTTTGCCCCTTTGCCCTTGTACACAGGGAACCCTGCTCCGGTTATCTTTATGCCGAGGTCAAAATCAATGAGGTCATATTTTTTTATCAGGTCCCAGTGTGGAACAGCCGAACTGTCGAGTGTAGGAACTTCTCCGCCCTGCCTTACTACTTCATTGTCTTCTGCCGTCTTTCCTTCAGGTACGGAATCATGGGGGAGGTTAGGAAGAAGCACCAGTTCTTCGTGCAGCTCTTTCTCTATATTTTCAAGTTGGGAGTTGAGCTCTTTGATCTTATTCTTAAGGTCTGCAGTTTTACTTTTTGCCTTGTTTGCCTCCTCAACCTTTCCCGACTTGTAAAGTGTTCCTATCTCTTTCGACAGTGCGTTCATCTCTGCCTGTGATGACTCTGTATCTTTAAGCAGGCTGCGCCTTTTTTCGTTCAGATCAAGTATCTTTTCCACTATCCCGGAGGCATCGAAGTTCTTCTTTTTCAGTCGTTCAACAACCTTTCCCTTGTTCTCCTGTATGAATTTTAATGTTAACATAGTTGTGTTTGTTATGTGGCGATAAAAAAAATCTCCTGAAATTATTACGAAAGTAATAAAAACAGGAGATTTTTAATGCGTTTTTAATATCTTATTCAGCTGATAAAGGTTCTACTGAAACATAAGATCTGTTGTCTTTTTTCTTTCTGAACACTACAGTGCCGTCAACAAGGGCGAAAAGAGTATGGTCTTTACCCATACCTACATTGTTCCCCGGGTGGTGCTGAGTACCACGCTGACGTACAAGAATGTTACCGGCCTTGGCGATTTGTCCGCCATAAATTTTTACTCCGAGTCGTTTACTTTCCGACTCTCTACCGTTCTTTGAACTACCGACGCCTTTTTTATGTGCCATTTTATCTGAATTTTTTAGTTATCAACCTTCTATGTTTTCAATCTGGATATGAGTGAACTGCTGACGATGTCCGTTCTTCACTTTGTAACCTTTCCTTCTCTTCTTTTTGAAAACGATAACCTTATCGCCTTTCACATGAGAAAGTACTTTGGCAGTTACTTTAGCACCTTCAACAACAGGATCCCCGATCTTCACGTCTTTTCCGTCGTTGTCGATCAAAAGCACTTTTTCAAATTCCACATTGTCACCTTCGTTCGCCTTCAGGCGGTGAACATAGATATTCTTCTCTTTCTCTACTTTAAATTGCTGACCTGCAATGTCTACAATTGCGTACATAATTTATACCATTTTTACGGTTATATCCCGGAGGTGGGTTCTTTCACTGTTGAAGCCACTTCTTTTTACCCCACGGAATTCATTGGAGTGCAAAAGTATAAAAAAAAATAGATGATGACAAAACAATTTTATTTTTCTATGTTTGCCTGTAATAAAAAAAGGAATTGTTATATTTGTTTGTTTCAGTAAATGTATTGTTAAAGGGTAAGCGCTCACAAAAATATAGAAAGAGAGACAACCAGTTATGAGCAAAAAAAGAATAAAGCTTAATATATTAGGACTGTCATACAGCCAGACACAAACCGGAGCTTATGCTCTCGTACTCGCCGAAGAGGAGGGCGAAAGACGTATACCAATTATAATAGGTGGAGTTGAAGCACAATCGATAGCAATAAAGCTGGAAGGCCTTACTCCTCCAAGGCCACTTACCCATGATCTATTTTTGAATTTTGCAAAAGCTTTCGATATCGAGATAGTTGAGGTGGTAATTTATAAACTTGAAGAAGGGATATTTTATTCTGAACTTATATGCAAGCGTGAAAAGGAAACACTGCATATCGACTCCCGTACATCAGATGCCGTTGCACTTGCTCTTAGGTTTAATTGTCCCATCTACACTTATGAAGAGATAATGGACAAAGCCGGCATAGTTCTTGATTTTGATGCGGTAGAAGATGAGGGCGGGGATACGGAAGAACTTAGTCCGGAGCAAAGAAAAGAGCCAAAAGGAGAGGAGTTTTCAGGCAAATCCATTGATGAACTGAAGACGCTGCTGGACGATGCGGTGCAGAAAGAAGACTATGAAAGGGCATCGAAGATAAGGGACGAGATAAAAACGAGAGAGAAAGGGAATTAAGAAAAATAAGATACTTACACCTGCGGCAATGCAGGTTTTTTTAAACCCAATTCAAATTTAATTTTAATGAAAAAGATCTTTGCTGTCGGAGTAGTTCTGCTCTTTGCCTCTTTTATTGGTATCAATGCCCAGTCCACACTTCTAATGCTCAATCCTCTAAAACCGGTATTTAGCCTGATGTCTGTAATGCGCGGAGTGATTGGGATGGCATTTGTAATATTTATTGCATGGCTATTCAGTTCCGATCGTAAGGCCATAAACTGGAAAGTTGTAGGGATTGGGCTGAGCTCTCAGGTGATATTTGCAGTTGGCATACTTTACGTCCCTTTTGTTCAGACATTTTTTGAGATGATAGGAAAAGTATTTGTAAAGATACTTTCGTTCACAGAAGCAGGAACGGCATTTTTGTTCAAAAGTATGGTCACTGGCAATATCGAGAACGGGATGCTGAACTTTGCAGTAACCATCCTTCCAACAATCATATTTTTCTCTGCTCTTACCAGTGTTTTGTTCTATTTTGGTATAATCCAGAAAGTCGTTTATGTTTTTGCCCTGGTGATGACAAAGATGTTCCGCATCTCCGGTTCAGAGAGCTTGTCGGTGGCAGGAAATATTTTTCTGGGACAGACGGAGAGCCCGTTGATGATAAAGGAGTACCTGGAGAAGATGAACAGGTCGGAGATGCTGCTTGTTATGTCTGGCGGAATGGCTACCCTGGCAGGTGGCGTACTTGCCGTTTACATTAAGATTCTTGGAGCGGGAGACCCGTTGCAGGAACTTATCTACGCAAAACACCTTCTGGCGGCTTCAATACTTGCAGCCCCGGGAGTCGTGGTTGTGTCGAAAATACTGATACCACAGACAGAAGAGATAAACAGTGACGTCAATGTGAGTAAGGACCGCATAGGCAAGAATGTGCTTGATGCCATCTCGAACGGTACTACCCAGGGGCTCAGGCTTGCTGTGAATGTAGGCGCGATGTTGCTGGTGTTCATCTCTTTCATCGCCTTGACCAACTATATCTTCATGAAAACAGGAGAGCTAACCTCCCTCAACACCCTTATTGCCGATGCTACCGGAGGACAGTATAAAGTACTTTCGCTGCAGTTCATTCTGGGATATGCCTTTTCACCTTTCATGTGGCTTATCGGAGTGCCGGTGCCGGATATCGACCTTTTGGGCAGGGTCCTTGGTGAAAAGCTTATCATGACCGAATTTATAGGTTACATAAGTCTTGCTGACCTGAAAGAGGCCGGGGCTTTTGTTTCACAAAAATCTGTGATCATGGCAACTTATGTCCTGTGCGGGTTTGCCAATTTTGCATCCATAGGGATTCAGATCGGAGGAATAGGTTCACTTGCTCCCGGGAAAAGAGTTCTTCTATCACAGCTTGGTATGAAAGCTTTGCTTGCCGGCACACTGGCATCACTGCTTTCTGCCGCCATTGTGGGGATGATGTTCGTATGATGTCACATTCCCCGGTGTACCGAGATCTTAACCGGCTTTTGCAGTATCAATGTTAAGCCGGTCCTTGTTTTTGCGTATGCAACAATGTTAATAGTTTTATTCATTGATGCACCTTTGGGAAGTTCAAATACAAGTTCTCCTTTCTTCGATGAGACTTTTCTTGCCGGCATAAGATTCTTATGAAAGTATTTGCCTCCCACCAGCTTTCCCTGATAGAACTGAACTGACTTTATTCTGTCAGCACCTTTACCTTTTAATGATAACTCTAAAACATATCTTCCCGTCGATTTGATCATATCTTTCCTGACAACAGAAATGTAGGGTTCAGGACGTTTTTTTCCCAGGTTGGTGTATTCCACAAGACCTGTTCCGGGCATTCCGTTTCTGTACGGGTATTCGGCTGTAATTTTTCCTTCCCGGTCATATCTTTTGCATGTTCCGTTAAGTTTATTGTTTTTGTAGGGCTGCTCTTTATATACTTTTCCTGTGGTGTGATAGGTTAGGCGTAAACCTTCTTTTTTGCCCATCACATAAGGTATTTTTTCATACACCTTACCTGTTTTTGAGTATCGGATAGCCGTACCATGCCTTACGAACTTTCCTTCCTTGTTCATCTTCATAGGTATTTTCCATTCCACAGGCGAAGACGGATTATCGTTGTAGTGTTTAATAACTATTCTTGTGCTATCATTCTTTGAACTTCCTGCTTCATTCTTTTTAGTACCAGTGGATTGACAGCCGGAAATAAAAATGCTGAATATCAGAGCGGAGATGATAAGTGTATTTTTCATAATTGTTAGTTTTTTTGTAAAGATAAGTTATCCTCCCCAAATAAAAAAGGTTATAATTTGCAAATATGTACTCCCACGGGTTTTTGAAGTATAAGTTTAAGACCCGAATAGGTTTTTGCAACTGCGATAATATTCAGAGTGTGGTTAAATTCACTATGTGGAGGAATGTCTAAGATTATTTCCCCTTTATTGTTTTTATTCTTTGATGCCGGCAGTAAGCTTTTATAACGCAGGCATTTTCCTTTGTATAACCTGCCCTGATAATATTTCACTGATTTGATCCTGTCAGTTCCTTTCCCGGTTAATCTGAAGTTCAATATGTATTTCCCTGTAATTTTTAGTTTATCCGTAACGTCTATTGACAGTATAGGATCCTGTTTCACTTTTCCTGTCATTGTGTATTCCACAAGGCCTATTGCAGGCATGTTGTTCAGGTACTCATATCTTGCAATCAAATACCCTGCATATCATACAATTTACACTCACCGTTAAGTTTCCCGTT
The DNA here is from genome assembly GCA_027034005.1 of Marinilabiliaceae bacterium. Lineage (GTDB taxonomy): Bacteria > Bacteroidota > Bacteroidia > Bacteroidales > Marinilabiliaceae > JAADEM01. The sequence goes on along the minus strand of JALVJU010000623.1, from coordinate 1,707 downwards.
CTTGTAGGTTTGCTCAAGGTATACTTTACCATTGGGAGAGTAACTAAGCTGTTTTCCATCTTTTTTGTTCATTTTGTATGGAACTTTTTCTGCGATTTTCCCTGTTGCTGTGTACCTGACAGCAGTCCCCTGACGTACATGTTTGCCTTCGTCATTCCGGACTACCGGGATTTTCCACTCTATGCGTGAGCTCGGATTATTGTTGAAATGCTTTGATATAACCCTGGTGTTGTCATTTTGTGCTGTTTTGATTGCCTGCTTTTTTGCAGTTTCCTTTGTGTTTTGATGTCCCATGAATAATGAGTTGAAAAGAAATAACGTCCAAATAACATATTTTACCATTTGTGTAAAATTTACTAATACTAATATTTGATTTGAAAAAAGCAGCTTTTTAAAAGAACAAACCGGGGTTATAAAACAAAAAAAGCTGCCTATAGATATAAGCAGCTTACGTTTCTTGTTAAAAATTGTTACAGCAGGGCATCCAGCTTAGATGCAAGCATAGCTTTAGGAACGGCGCCTACCTGTTTGTCGGCAACTTTTCCGTCTTTGAAGAAAAGTATGGTAGGGATGTTACGTATACCGAACTGTACAGCAGTGTTGGGATTACTGTCAACGTCAAGTTTGGCAACCAGGATATTATCTCCGTATTCTTCAGCTAATTCTTTTACCACAGGGGCAACCATTCTGCAGGGACCGCACCACTCTGCCCAAAAATCAACGATTACAGGCACTTCTGATTTCAGTACTAGTTCTTCAAATTTTTCATCAGTTACGTCAATTATCATAGCTAATAAGTTTTATAAGTGTGTTATGTCTTTCTTTTTTGCACCGCAAAGGTATTAAATTTTATCTGCGGTCAATCAAATTAAACCTTTTTTAAGTTTTGCGATTCTGACAAATGATCCGGTTAATTTACCTGCAGCATAACCTCAGGATATTCTTCCACAAATGTTTCCAGTTCAGGTGTAAGGCCTAGTTTTACAGAACGGGACAGGAGTTGTACATGGCTGTTCAGTTCACTGTCGTACACAAGAAATCTTAGGACCGCTAATCCGGTATCAGGCTTTGGCAGTTCCAGGAGTTTGTCGATGAATTCGGGAGTAATGGCGTTTAAAGGTACTTTAAGTTTTATCTCCCTGATGCCTTCTTCCCTTACATCGGCAAGGTTGACGATCTTATTTATGTTAATGGTCAATGCCTGGTCTCCCCATGTCTTTTTCTGCACCTTGCCTTTTATTTGCAAAAAGAGCCCCTGCTCAAGCCATGGCAGAAAATTCTCGTAATCTTTGCCGAAAAACGGGAACTCATACGAGCCGGAATAGTCTTCCAGGGTCATTATCGCATAAGGCTTTTGTGTTTTGGTGTATCCTTTTCGAACTGCTGTGACCATGCCACCTACGATAATCTCCTTGTTCTCGAGAGGTGCAAGCTCTTCAAGTTCTTTCAATTCCCTGTTGGTGAAATACTTGAACTCCATCTTAAAATCATCAAGAGGATGGGACGAGAGGAACAGGCCGATGTACTCTTTCTCCTTGTTCAGTTCTTCAAGTCTTGTAAAAGGTTCACAGTTGGGGAGTTCCGGCTTTTTGATCTCAATGGCATTGTCAGCAGATCCGAAGAGGCTGGCCTGTTGTGAAGCCTTGTCGGCCTGGTATTTGTTGCCGTAGCGTATCAGGTTCTCAATAAAACTTGTCTCTTCATTTT
>JALVJU010000622.1 GCA_027034005.1 Marinilabiliaceae bacterium | reverse complement strand
TGCCACGCCCTCCCCATTTTATATTTTCCAAATCTCCCGCCTTCTGTTCAACCCACCTTTTCACAACTCTTATCTCTTATCTCTGAACTCTAAACTCTCCACACCATAATCAAAGAAAATCAATCCTTTTCACGGATACACATTAAACAGGACTCACTTTCCCTGCCAGTCTGAAGAAAAGACCGGGAAAATATTTCCTAAGATACACAGACCAGGAATCGGCCTTGCCCACTACGACCTCTCTCTTCCCTTTCGCCACACCGCGCAACATCTTCTTCACCGCCTTCTCCACCGTCATTCCTCTGGCCTGTCCGGGGTCCATTTTCCCGTACCGTTCACCGTTGCCGGTAATGGCGTTGTAAGAGACGTCCGTCACGATATGTCCCGGCACAAGGATTGTCACTCGGATACCATGTTCCTTCTCTTCCACCATCAGTGTCCCGAAAAAACCATGCAGGGCATGTTTCGAGGCGGCATAGGCCGAACGCATGGGAAAACCAAACTTCCCCACTACGGAACTTGTTACCACCACATGACCGCCTCCCTGTTCTATCATGCGAGGCAACACAGCCTTAGTAAGGGTGATAGCGCCAAAATAGTTGACCTCCATTATCATACGGTCCACATCCTCCTTCGTCTCCCGGATAAGGCTCCTTTGGCTAATCCCCGCATTGTTGAACAGGTAATCCACACGTGGCACACGCTCCAGCACCTCTTTCGCCGTGCGTACTACCGCAGCGCTGTCACTCATATCCAGGGGAACCACCAGACATTGCTCCTCTGCCAGGCCTGCATCTTGTTGTAAGGCAAGAAGCTTTTCCCTGTTCCTCGAAGAGAGTATCAGGTTCGCCCTCCGACGGGCAAGCTGAAGGGCCAGCTCCCGGCCAATACCAGAGGAGGCTCCGGTAATCCATGCCCATTTACCGGAATATTCCGATACCATAGCTTACATTTTTTATTCCTAAGATAAAACAATTTTCGCACAAAACGCTTAAAGCCTCGGGGTTGAAGTTTTAGAGCTAATTACTGCCAACTGCTTACTGCCGTTTCTCCTTTGAGCTTCCGGCACTCAAAATCTTCTCATAAACTTTGTAGTAATCATCCACCATACGTTCATTGCTAAAATTGTCAATGGCATGTTCCCTGCAAAATGCCCTGTTTATGGATGATAGTTGCTTAACTGCTTCGGCCGCCTCATCGGCATTGTGGACGAGAAACCCTGTTTCCTCCGGTTTGATTAATTCCGGCATTGAACCCCTGTTGTAGGCAATCACAGGAGTACCGCAAGCCATTGCTTCAGCAACGCTCAACCCGAACGGCTCATCAAAGTAGATAGGGTGCAGAAGCGCCAGGGCATTGCCAAGCAGTTTATCCCTTTTTTCCGGACCGGCACTTCCCACAAAAACTATCTGCTCTCCATCGATGTACGGTTTGACTTTCTCCTCATAATATTTTTCATCCTGGATGATACCGGCCATGATTAGGCGCTTGCCTGCCTTCTTTGCAATTTTTATCGCATCATGCGGTCCCTTATCTGGATGAAATCGCCCGAAAAACAGAAGGTAATCGTCCGGTTGGTCGTTAAAAGAAAACCTGGAAATATCTATCCCGTTGTAAACATTGGCAATGTAATCCAGCTTTTCATATCTGTCGGCATAACTGATGGATACATAGTGTGCATGGCCGTTGTACTTCTCGTACACGGGCCATATCTTTGGAGAAGAAAAACCATGAATAGTTGTGACTATGGGTGTTTTAATAAGTTTGGAATATGTAAGAGGCAGAAAATCAAAATGACTGTGAATAAGGTCGAACCTGTCTGACATCTCCATCAGGTGACTGATGTGCATTACAGAGTGCACCAGCCCGTCAACCGACTTATCCTCCTCGTAACCTCTCTCACAAACCCCTTCCAGCTTTGTACCTGTTACGGAATCCAGCGTTGCAAAAAGAGTAACATCAAGGCCTTTCTTCACCATACCCTCGCAAACCGATGATGCAATTTGTTCCCACGGCCCATAATGCCTCGGAGGGGTACGCCATGCCACTGGAGAAAGTATCGCGATGGAAGCCCCCCTTAGTCCCCCCTGAGGGGGGAAATTCTTATGACTCGAATCTTTTTTCATTCTTTGACCATTTTTGATTTCTCAAAATATGCTTTTTGCCCCTGACCCTTTGATTAAACAATGTTATTAAGTTAAGTAACAGATTTTGATTTTCAATGATTTTTCACCCCGACCCTGAAGGGAGTAATCATTGAAAATCAACATGTTTTATTTAGCTTTTTTGACTCCTTTTAGGGATGGGGTAAAACAAAAAAGCTTAACTTAACAGCATTGTAGGGAAGGAGCTCACTTCAAACACATATCCACCAGGTCTGATATCTTTGCCGTTCCCACGTTCATCACTGTATCAGCCCCGCCCCAGTATATCAGTAGTTCATCATCCTTATACGGTATAGCTGCACAAGTGAACACCACATTGTGTACATAGCCGGTTAT
>JALVJU010000621.1 GCA_027034005.1 Marinilabiliaceae bacterium | reverse complement strand
TACGATACAACGATGCCGAATACAAAACGATAAGGAGTAAAAAAGAGTATATGGTAGCCATAATGGAGCTCAACAAAATGATAGGAGAACCGGTAAACACTCCTACATCTGTTGCCGACTCACTTGTCGCCATAGAGTGGATAAAATCGAACGATAATCTTTCCGATCTTGCCCTCAAGCAAAGGCCTGAACTGAACTACTACAAAAATGAATCTCAGAAGTACTTGTACGATGAAAAAGCTGTAACATCAAAATTCAAACCTCAATTCGGGGTATTTGCCGGTGGCAAATGGGGCTCTCCTGCTCCGGGGCTGCAAAAGGACCCCGCCTTTAACTACAAGCTGGGTGCAAGTTTATCTATTCCCATTTTCCACTGGGGACAAAGAAACAAGGAACAGTTCGCGGCACATCAATTAGTTGAAGTGGCCAACCTCAAACTCGACGAGACACGCGACAGGGTTAAAATGGAAGTTGAAAGCAGCTACTACAAACTTGAAAGAAGCCAGGAACAACTTGACTTTGCCATCAGCTCTCTTGAAAATGCAGCCAAGAACGTATCTGTAATGTTAGACCGTTACAACGAAGGACTTTCATCGGTTCTTGAAGTTCTTGACGCACAGCTTTACTGGCAAAAAACTTACCTCAACTATATACTTGCAAAATATGAACTAAATGTATCCTATTCTCAGTATCAGTATGCTATTGGAAACTTTGTTCAGCCATAATCTAAAAAAATCATAACAAACAATAACTTTGAAAATTGAATAAAATGAAAAATTTAACGTATTTACTGTCCGTTGCTGTTTTAATGCTCTTCTTTACGGGATGCGGAGAGAAAGAAGCACCTAAAAAAGAGATTATCAGGCCCGTAAAGGCCATGATGGTAGGAAGTGCCGTTGACCTTGCCGGCCAGGGATTTCCTGCAACAACAAAAGCCTCACAAAAGTCCGAGATATCGTTCAGGGTCGGAGGGCCACTGATAAAAACAAATGTGGTAGAAGGTAAAAAGGTGAACAAAGGCCAGATAATTGCCGAAATAGACCCCAGGGATTACAAAATTGCCGAGCAGGCAGCACGTGCCCGTTACGACCAGACCAAAGCAGAAATGGAACGCTACAAGCGCCTTTGGGAAAAGGGTTCTGTGGCAAAGAACGACTACGACCGTAAAAAAGCGGCTTTCCTTGAGGCTAAAGCAGCCTGGGAAGATGCAGTAAATAACCTGAAAGACACAAAGCTAAGGGCTCCTTTCACCGGCTTCTACGGCCCCAAGCTTGTTGACGTGGGCGAGGATGTTAAGCCAAAACAGCCCATCACAACACTTTCAAACCTGTCGGTCATTGAAGTTGCAACCACTATCCCTGAACAACTTGCCGTCAAATACAGGCATTTTGATTCTTATGAAGTTATTTTCGACACATATCCAAACAAGGTATTCAAGGCAACACTAAAAGAGATGGGCAAAGTGCCTACTCCCGAGGGTTATCCTTTACGTATGTACCTGGTACACAAAAATGACCCCAACGATCCTGACCAACCTAAGATCTCTGCCGGAATGAGTTGTAGGGTGAATATCAAACTCAAAGACATTGGCACAGAAGATAAACAAATGATCATTCCATTCTCTGCTGTTTTTGAGGGACAGACTGACAACACTCCTTCTGTGTGGATACTTGAAGGCAAGGGTGACACACTGACAGTAAAAAAACAACATGTTGTACTGGATGGATTTTCAGGAAAAGACAATGTTAAGATCAAGAGCGGCCTCAAATCCGGTGAGATGATCGTTACCGCAGGAGCTAAACGTCTCGTGGAAGGCCAAAAGGTAAGGGCCCTCGATCAAAGATCTTTCGATTAGTTATTAATATTTAGGACTAAAAGATCAGTGCCAGGTGAACATACTTTTTCGCAGTTCTTTACCCAAACACTGAGCATTAAACTCTAAACTCTAAAAAAACAGAATATGAATATCGCAGGATATGCACTAAAAAATAAACAGGTAATATACTTCTTCCTGATAATTACCGTTCTCGGGGGAATATTTGCCTTCGAACATCTGGGGAAACGGGAGGACTCGCCTTTCGTTATCAAACAGATCATTTTCATGACCTATTATCCGGGAGCCGATGCCGAACAGGTGGAGAAGCAGGTTACCGAGATAATCGAAAGAGAGATACAGACCCACCCTCTTGTCGATTTTATCAAATCGGAATCACGTCCCGGCTTTAGTTACATAAAGGTGGACATGTTCCAGTGGGTTCCCAAAGAGCGCTTCGAGCAGATATGGGATGAGATGCGGCGTAAGGTGATGAACGTCCAGAACAAACTGCCTAAGGAGGCAAGTACCATCATCGTAAATGACGATTTCGGCGCTGTGTTTGGCATATACTATGCACTCACTGCCGACAAGGGTTTTTCATACGATGAACTTGAGGACTATGCTCAATACGTCAAGCAACAGCTTGCAACTGCTGACGATGTGGCAAAAGTAAAATTGTTCGGTAT
>JALVJU010000620.1 GCA_027034005.1 Marinilabiliaceae bacterium | reverse complement strand
TGACATTTATATTCCATTGGGTTTTCTTTACGGATGTCATCTTCTTGCCTTTCAACTGGTATTCATCAACAGTAAGGTCAACAGCGCCATTTCCTGTGTCCCAATCCTTACCTGCCTGCATCACAGGCAATACAACATACATATTTTTCACGTTCAAGCCGTTATCCTTTGCTATCTCAGTTACCTCGCCCCCCGTATAATCGGTATAGTGAATGTAAATATATTCTTCCCCTGTCTCTGTAAGGTCAAATTTCCCGTTTTTATTATCATCCACAAATGATACATTAAGTTTGGTTGTACCTGAGGACCTGACAACAGAAAAAGGGACATCGACCATGTCTTTATAAACATAAGCTCCATTATCCAAAATAAACCTGTGCGCCTTCTGTGTCGAATTGCCCAGGAAGCTCACACGGATATCCCAAAAGACCGAATTGCCCGAATTGACTTTAAAGCCTCCCGACAGATACCCTCCTCCAAAATTTTTATATGCCAACCAGTCGGAAGTACCTGAAGCCACATTGAAAGCCTGTACCTCCTCGATTTTATCATCATCCGCACCAACTACAATTTTGTGCACATCAATACCTCCTACAAACACAACTTTTGGATCGTCGGGGGATACTGCAAGAGTATTGTTATACCAGCCCTGCCCTCCGAGGAAGTCTGTTTCCGGATATGCTTTGTTAAATGCCCAGTTGTATCCGCTATCAACCGACATGATCATATTAGACTCTGATGTCAGGGCATAAACGATTTTGGGATCCGTTTCCGATATTGCCAACTCTATTCTCCCCTGCTTGACACTTTTTACCTGAAACCAGGTATCACCACCGTCAACAGACTTAAAGATTCCGTTGTTGTTGATTGTCAGGTACTGATTTTTGAAATTATCTTTTTGGAATATCACTTGCTGAACCCGTCCGGATATCGTCTTTTCCCATGATGCACCTCCGTCAACTGATTTGAAGGCCCCTTTGTTAGTGGCCGCAACTATTGTGTTCGCATCATCCGGGTCTGTGATTATCCTGTTCACATAGTAAAAATCACGGTCGTCCTTGGTCGATGCCAATTGTTCCCATGTTGCGCCGTTGTCCGTGCTTTTAAAAATGCCTGCACCCATCACGGCATCAACATTATAAAATCCTTCACCTGTTCCGGCATAGATAACATTGGGATCATCGAGAGAAATAGCAATAGTACCCGTTGCAAGGTTCACAATCTCAGGAGATATGCAAGCCCATGTGTTTCCCGCATCGGTAGTACGCCACACCCCTCCGCTTACCGATCCGGTAAACCAGGTATTCCCGGATGCATCTTTAGGATCAATAACTAACGATCGTGTCCTTCCTCCAACATTCCCGGGCCCGCGCTCTTTCCAGTCAAGCTTTACAGTAGTACTTTTCAGAAGCGCAAGACGCCTTTTTGCTTTTGTTAATTCCCTGATCTTATAATTTCCCGAATATGTCTTACCCGCTTCTCCTGATTTCAGCAAAGAAAGGTATTCAGCGAACTTATCCGGATTATCCGGTTTCATATCCTCCTGTTCTTCCCTCTCATATTCCTCATTTTCAATTCCCGAACGGATAGCTTCTGTTATCCTGTCAATCTTTGTCGTTTTTTTTTCATTTTTAGCTGTATAGAAATAAAGCAGATAGATTACTGATGCGACAAACACCAGGAGAATTACTTTTATAAATTTCATAGCAATAAGTTTGGTTAAAGTTTATGAATGTTAATCTCTTTTAGTTTTGCCCTTTCATTCTCTTCATCAACTTTGGATCTGGCATCGGGAGACCTTTTCACCACAATGACATCATTGTTCTTCCATAAAACAGAACCACCAGGCAGTGAATCTTTATATATTATTTTTTTTTGTTTAATATCGACAACAAGAAAATTTGTTACATCAGGAAATCCTGTTCCCCTCTCTATCTTTTCCTTCAGGATAACAAAATCACCACTTAAATTAAAAAGCTTTTCTACAGCATTATCACCAAAATTATCTTTTATCACATTTTCAATATATTTCTCGCCGGACAAGGCATTTGCTGCATTTTTATTTAATGAGCATCCGTAAAGCAAAGCCAGGGCGATTATAAATAAAATTACTCTCATTGGAAAACGTTGAAATTGTTTGGTCAAAACTAATAATTTTTAAGTATTTTAATTTAACCGACATCAAAAAAACATAAACTTCGTCACATTTTAACACATTCGACTTCTTTTTTCAACTTGAATCTTTAAAAAATATATCATACTTTTAGATAAACATCAATGCACATAGGCAAAATGAATGATAACAAATTTAATGAAATTTTAAATAAACTTTTGAACAGGTTCAACGATGCTGAAGTCTCTTACAGGAATGATATTTTATGGGGGAAATTTAAAAGCTCAGGCACAGAACTGTGGCTTGACACAGGAGATATCGAAACTGCCCGAAAACTTTGGAACAATAGTTTCACTGCTCTTACAACGAACAACACCCTTTTGAACAAA
>JALVJU010000619.1 GCA_027034005.1 Marinilabiliaceae bacterium | reverse complement strand
TACCTTACCGCATTTTATGTACTGTCCTACAGGATCATCCTGATTGAAAAATCGCTTTCGGATATTTGCACCGATAACACAAACCGGAACACCTTTCAGGGATTGGGCCTCTGTGAATTTGTCACCATGATCTATCTTCATGTTAAGCAGACCAAAATATTCAGGTGACACTCCCTCCAGTACTACCGGATAGCTTTTACCCTCTTTTATCGCATAGTAACTCATAGAGATCACAGGACTTATCCTGTCAACAGTTGGAATGACCTTTTTTATCGACATGGCATCGAGCAGGGTCAGCCCGGGAGAGTATCTTTTTTTCGATGACTTATTATCCTCCCCTGAACTTTGGTTCGACTCGGGAGATAAAAGCGACTGACTGCTCGGGGTAACAATGATGTTGTTCACACCCACAAGTTTTATCTGCTCCAGTACCTCCTGCTGTGCGCCTTTTCCAATGGCAAGCATGCTGATCACAGCAGCCACACCGAACATGATCCCCAGAGCTGTCAGGAATGATTTCATCTTATTGGCAAGAATGGCCTCGACCGCGATAACAACATCATGAATGTACCGCCGGTACAAATATGCCGGATGATTTATTTTTTTCATGGTGTGTTATTAAACTTACTTTTCATAACCTTTACTCCCAATGTATCGCCTGGCTTGCTCTTCTCGTTTTCTGTCACCGCTTTTTTCAGCTTCTCCATCTCTTCCTCTTTGCGCTTAAGTATATTATCATAGATCTCTGTTCCGGTGAATGTGTATTCATCTGAATTCCCAGGCTCGGTGAGCAAAAGTGTTTCTCCTTTTTCCACACCTTCGTTCACTACGGTGTAATTTTCATTATCTGCTCCAAGGTCCACTATCTGCTTGCGGATATCGTCTCCTGTCTTGACAAACACATACTGCAGCGTATCATTGGCAAACACAGCATCAAGAGGGACATACAATACGCTGTCAAGAACATCTGTTGTTATCACATTACTTGTTGTCATGGCCGGTCTCAGGTCGGGATCGGAACCGTTGATCTTAATGGTAACTTCAAACACTTTAGAATTGCCTCCCGGCAAGACCTGGCCGATGTTTGCCACTATGGTGACCTTTCCTTCGAAATGTTTTTCGGGGAATGCATCAATGCCCACATCCACGTGCTGGCCGACCTTAACCTTTGAAATATCTATCTCGTTGATGAATGTCTTTGAGATCATGGAAGTAAGATCAGGCAGTTCAGCGATCTTTGGACGCCAGCGGCTTATTGAAGAGCCGGCCTTTATCTTTTTCCCGAACCTGTCGAAACTGTAGATCACCATTCCCGGCTTTGGAGCTTTCACTTCAAGCTTCTCGATCAGTTTGTCAACATCCTCCAGCCTCTGCTTTGCTGTTTTAACCTCCTCCCAGCTCCGGTAAACTTTATACTCTCCCTGTTTTTTCTTGATAGCATAACTCCGCCTTTTCTGTTCCATCTCACGCTCGGCCCTGTCAACATCGAGCTTTGCCTGACGCTTTACTGCCGGGGATTCGTAAACAGACTGGCTAAGTATAAGCTTTTTCTCTTCGAGCTGCACCTCCCCGTTCAGGATGTCATCCCTCAGGTTGCTCAGTTCAAGGGTTGTGTCAAGTTTTGCATCTTCCCAGGCATTATAGGCCTGCTCCCATGAGTCGTAATATTTGTTTCTCTGCTCTTCAACTGCACTGTAATCCAGTGTTGCGACCCAGTCGCCGGAATCAACTACTGTACCTTCATCAACAATACTTATCACTTTTATCTCATAGATACCAAGACGCCTGCTCGATATCTCTTTGGGAAGGTTTATGGACACCGAGTTTTCCGCTTTCAACTGGCCGGTAGAATAGACAACAGAGACGAACCTGCCGAATTGCACAGGCACAGTGATCTCCCCCGTACTGATTATTTTTTTTCGTGTGGCAAAGAAAATCACCAGCAAAGCAACGATGGCAATTATTCCCCACTTAATGTAAGGGTTTTTAAACATACATCTGGTTTTTCACAAATTCAGGTTTAATAAAAACAAAAATGACTTGTCATCAAAAACGAATATTAAACACCACTAATTTTCCTTTTCTGACAAGCCTTTTAACAAAGAAAGATAAAAATATTAAAAAAGAACTATTTATCACATAATTTCCCTGATATCTTTTATCACTATCTGCGCCAGTTCATTTGCCATATCTTTTGTTTTGGCTTCGGCATAGATCCTGATGATCGGCTCGGTGTTTGATTTCCGAAGCTGGACCCATGAATCCTCAAACTCTATCTTAACTCCGTCGATGTCAATTATATTCTCTTTTGAATACTTATCCTTGATGGAATCAAGAATGGCATCTACATCAACGCCCTCCGACAACTGTATCTTATTTTTTGATATGTGATAATCCGGGTAAGTTGCCCTCAACTCAGAACATTTTTTCCCTGATTTTGCAAGATGTGTCAGGAACAGGCCTATGCCAACAAGGGCATCCCGTCCGTAATGACTGGCAGGA
>JALVJU010000618.1 GCA_027034005.1 Marinilabiliaceae bacterium | reverse complement strand
CAGATCGACAAACTTCTAGAAAAACTTGAAGAAGATGATGATGTGACCAATGTTTTCCACAACATGGAAGAGGAATAGTTCATCACTTACAACTTGTGCCGGGCAATGTATTAATGCAACAATACTGCCCGGTTTATTTTTGACCGAAACCATTCATACTGATTTGCGTAATCGGATTAAACCAACTAATTTAGTACAATAAGAAAAACGACAATGAAGGATACTTTTCTTGATGAGCCGTTCCCATACCTCGACAAGCTTAAATACAGGCTCATACACGTTGGTATTATCATGGCTTACAGTATCTTTTTCATGGTTGTTTTTCAGCCTTTCGGTTTTGATGCCTGGCTAACCAAAGGGTGGTACGGTTTAGCCCTGCTTGGGATACTTGGGTCGATTCCAATTGCAATATCTCAGCTTGTAGTCCGTCCATTAGTTCATATCAAAACTTTCAAAGTAAAATACCTGCTCCTTTGGTTTATTCTGGAACTGCTGGCCCTAACCGTTTTTATGGCTATTCTTTATGAAGATCCCGAATATACTTTTATAGAAGACCTTGAGACGACTTTTAAGTATACCGGATTAATTGCAATACTTCCTTACTCTTTCTCGATTCTGATAATAACACTTATTCAAATCAATAAAGAGAAAAATGCAAAAAAAGTGCTGACATCCGATGATATTGACCTGATAAGCTTCAAGGATGAAAGAGACCAGGTTAAGTTCAGTGTTAAAAGTAAGGATATTCTTTTTCTGGAGTCAACCGACAATTATGTTACTGTTTATTTTTCCAATGAAGATAAAGTGAACAAACATCTTGTCAGGACATCTCTTAAGAATATTGAAAATGCAGAGCTTTCCACAAAACTTTTACGCTGCCACCGCAGTTTTATCGTAAATCTTGACAATGTGTTATGGATGAAAAAAGAGGGCAGAAATTTTGTCCTAAAGATAAAAAACACAGAATCATTCATCCCCGTATCCCGCAGTTATATCCCAAGATTCAAGTCCCTTCTGCAGCCTTAACGCCCGTTTATCCCGTAAACAGCACTTTAATACCTCTGTTTTCAATCGTCACAAATGAAAAGATATATTTGTAGCGTTGTTGATAGAAATGCTGTATACAACAATCACAAATGAAATTTAATTTATTAACTAATTAACAAATAAAAATTATGAAGTCAGTATTAAATATTGCAGTCTTGATTTTAGCTTTCACATTTGCCGCTAACGCAGGTAATGCAGACAATGCCAATAAAAAGAAACTATACGGAACTTGGAAAGTAGAAGCTCCTGATGCACCTTACGATTACCAGGAAGGTGAGATCAAATTCTACAAAGAGGATGGAAATGACATGATCAAGATCATGACAACTTACGACGTGATCATGGGCAAAAACCTTAAGGTTGAAGGTAACAAAGTATCTTTTGAGTTCGAAGTTGAATATGAATTATGTACTGCCAAGCTGGAAATGAAAGGTAATAAAATGACCGGTATGGTAGAGACTGTTGAAGGTAACATCCCTGTTACTTTGACAAAGAAAAAATAGTCTTAATTGGGGATTAGGATTGGGAAGCCATGCTCTCGTTTTGAGAGTGTGGCTTTCTTTTTTTGGGGGGAAGGCAGCCCCTCCTAACCTCCCCCGAAATGGGGGAGGAACACCTATTTTCAGACTTTGTCGATCCAGTAAGTAAGAATAAACTTTGGGAATTCGAATCTAATTTGCTCTCCCAAGTACCCCTATATCTCCGTGTTCATCTGTCTAATCCGTGGCAAAAACCTCCTTGTCTCTGCGCCTCTGTGTTATTCCAGTTAAAAATATCCGTGCACCCGCCTGACCGTGGCAGTTCTACCTGGCTACGCAGTTAGACAGGCGGGCAGGTCCGTGGCTCTTCCATACCCGTCTACTTCTTCAGAATATCCTTAAATTCTTTTTCCACTTTCCTTAGTTTTGGAGTGATGACTATGCGGCAGTACGGCTGATCGCTGTTGTGATTGTAGTAATCATTGTGATAATCCTCAGCCGGATAAAACTCACTTGCAGGAGTTACTTCCGTAACTATCGGGCCGTCGTATAAGCCCGATCCGTTCAGTTTCGCTATCGCCTCTTCCGATTCTTTTTTTTGTTCCGGTGTGTAGTAGAAAATGGCAGACCGGTATTGGGTACCAACATCATTCCCCTGACGGTTTAATGTGGTAGGGTCATGAACAGTAAAGAACACCTTTAGTAACTCAGAGAAAGAAACAGAATCGGGATCGTAAGTTATTCTCACCACCTCCGCATGACCGGTCTCTCCGGTGCAGACCTCCTTGTACTTGGGATCTTTCTTTGTTCCGCCCATGTAACCCGACTCCACCTTCTCCACTCCCTTAATGCGCTGGAAAGCTGCTTCCACACACCAGAAACAACCGGCTCCAAAAGTTATTGTTTCCGTTTTTACCTGACCTGACATATTCCCTGCTGACATAAAAAACAACATTAAAATATTTAACAACAAAAATTTCATTACT
>JALVJU010000617.1 GCA_027034005.1 Marinilabiliaceae bacterium | reverse complement strand
CAGGTGCCCTGGCAGGTTCTGATACCGCTGTCGAGGCACTTTTCCGCAAGGCGGGAATAGTCAGGTGCGATGGCAGGGAAGAGCTTGCAAATGTGGCGGCAGTATTCATGTCCAAAGAGCTAAAAGGAAAGAATATTGCGATAATCACTCATGCAGGAGGCCCTGCTGTGATGCTTACCGATACGTTGTCACAGGGCGGTTTCAGTATTCCTGAGATAAAGGGTGATAAGGCAGAGGCGCTTCTTGAGAAACTTTATCCAGGTTCCAGCGTTGCCAATCCGATAGACTTTCTGGCAACCGGAACGGCAGAGCAGCTCGGTGATATCATCGATGCATGTGAAAATGATTTTGACCATATCGACGGGATGGCAGTTATTTTTGGCAGCCCGGGACTGTTTTCCGTCAAAGATGCATACTCAATACTTCATGAAAAGATAAGGAGCTGTAAAAAACCGGTATATCCGGTATTGCCTTCTGTCATCAATGCGAGTGAGGAGATGGAATATTTTCTTGATAAGGGCAATGTCTGTTTTACCGATGAGGTGGAGTTTGGTCTCGCACTTACCAAAATTCATAGCACCCCGTTGCCGGCAGGTGATTTTAACATGCCTGATGACATTGATTCAGAAAAGATAAGAAAGGTTATTGAAAGGAACGGGGCCGGTTATCTTCCGCCCGGAGAGGTCAATGCGTTGCTTGCTGCGGCAGGTATACCTGTGGTTCGGGAAAGGGCTTTCAGTAAACCCGACGGATTAACAGAATGGGCAAATGAGACCGGTTATCCGCTTGTGATGAAAGTTGTGGGGCCTGTCCATAAATCTGATGTGGGAGGTGTTACTGTGGGGATTGACAGTGATGAATTCCTGCTAAGTGAGTTTGAGCGGATGATGAAGATAGAGGGGGCAAAAGGCATTCTGTTACAGCCTTTGCTGCAGGGGCGTGAACTGTTCCTCGGGGCAAAAGAAGAGCCGGGGTACGGCCATATCGTTCTTTGCGGCCTCGGAGGAATATTTGTGGAGGTGATGAAGGATGTTTCGGCAGCCCTGGCACCGGTAAGTAAAGAAGAGGCATTGAGGATGATAAGGGAACTGAAAGGGTACAAGCTGTTTGAAGGTGTTCGTGGACAAGAGGGAATTGATAAAAATGTTTTTTCAGATATAATTGTCAGGTTGTCTGCATTGCTGAAATATGCAGGGGAGATAATAGAGCTGGACATAAATCCGCTTCTGGCCGAAGGAAGTAAAATTACTGCCGTTGATGCACGCATCAAACTCTAAACCTTAAATCCGCAAGGGTGTTTTGTCGCGAAAGCCTGCCTGGCGGCAGACAGGCTTCAAATGGGTACCAGTATTGGAAAGCCTGCCCGACTGTCGCGGTCAGGCGGGCCTGCCTGGCTGCGCAGTCAGACAGGCCTGCCCGACTGTCTTGGTCAGGCGGGCGCAGCGAAGAGGCCTCGCAGGCGTAGCATTAGCTACGGTGAGAATATACAAGTGAGCATTTTCAATAATGGTGTGACTTTGGTGGTTGCAGCAGAAAGACTCTTGCGGATTTAAGGTTAAAGGTGAACATAAGTTAATTGTTTGTTTTTTTAACTTAAAACAATCATCTTTGATGTAGTAGTAATTTTCAAAAAAAAATAAAATTATGGCAAAAACAGGAATATTTTACGGGCCGGAAAAAGGCAGTGTTGACAGAGTTGCACACATGGTTGCCAAAGAGTTCGGTGAAGGAAATGTGGACCTTATATCTGTTAAGGATAAGGACCCAAAACTGATGGAGAAATACGACAAGATAATCATAGGAGTTTCAACTTTGGGAATGAGCAACTGGAATTCAGAGATAGGTAAAAACGACTGGGATACTTTCAGTGCAGGTCTTGATCAAGTGAACCTGAAGGGTAAGGATGTTGCCGTGTTCAGTCTGGGCGACCAGGTTACCTATCCTGAGCATTTTGTTGATGCTCTGGGCTGGATGTATGATAAGCTAAAACCGCTTGGAGCAAATGTCGTTGGTTTTGTTGACAGTGAAGGATATGAATTTGAGGATTCGGAAGGGTTCAGGGATGGTAAATTCCTTGGCTTACCGGTGGATGAGGATACAGAACCTGAAATGACAGAAGAGAGGGTCAAGGCCTGGGTGAAGATGCTGAAAAACGATTTCGGCTTTTAACTTTTGATAAATTGGGCAGAAGTGTTTTTCTGCCTTTTTTGTTACAAAGCGGCTGCATAAGATCGTGATGTGATTTGCGGGGAAATATGGTTCATTGTAGTATTTCTGAGAGAATTTAGATCATAAGTTTTATGACATAATTAACCTAATCTAAAAAATACTGAAATGAAAATTAATGATCCTGTTATTCCTGCTGCCGTTGTGGATGAAGTCCTCAAAAATCATCGGGATCCTGATCTGGGCGAGGCCACTATCCGTGAGATCGTATCCATTGTGAACGATATTGAATCGGCCACCGGAGAAAGTTTCATACGAATGGAGATGGGAGTTCCCGGACTTCCGCCGTCGAAAGTGGGGGTAGAGGCGGAGATAGAGGCGCTGAAGCGGGGCGTTGCTGCGCGCTATCCCATGCTTGAAGGAATAAAGGAACTTAAGGAAGGGGCAAGCCGCTTTGTTAAAGCTTTTATCGATCTTGATATTTCACCACAGGGGTGCGTTCCTACTGTGGGTTCAATGCAGGGGGCTTTTGCAAATTTCATGGTGTGCGGCCATGTGGATGGGAAAAAAGATACTTTCCTTTTCATCGATCCCGGTTTCCCTGTACAGAAACAGCAGCTTATGGTGCTGGGCTTAAAGTACGAGGCTTTTGATGTTTATTATTTCAGGGGAGAAAAACTAAGGGATGAACTTGACCGTGTTTTAAGCAAGGGGAATATTTCAGCCATAATCTATTCCAATCCCAATAATCCCACATGGGTCTGTCTTACTGATGAAGAACTGCGGATTATTGGGGAGATGGCGAACAAATACGATGTGATAGTAATAGAGGACCTTGCCTATCTCGCGATGGATTTCAGAAAAGATATGTCTGTACCGTTCGAACCGCCTTATCAGCCTTCCGTAGGCAAATTTACAGAAAATTATGTGCTGCTTATTTCCAGTTCTAAGGTTTTCAGTTACGCGGGGCAAAGGATAGGGATGATATGCGTGTCGGATAAGATGTACAACAGGTTTTATCCCAATCTTGAAAAAAGATATGGAATGGGAGAGTATGGAAGGGTACTGGTGACGAGGATCCTTTACAGCTTGTCGTCGGGAGTGAGCCATTCGGCACAGTTTGCACTGGCTGCGATTTTCAGTAATGCAGTGGAGGGGAAGTACAATATTCTGGATGATGTAAGGGAATATGAAAAGAGGGCACATGAGATGAAGAGGATATTTCTTGATCACGGGTTTAAGATAGTTTATGACAAGGACCTGGACGAGCCAGTGGCCGACGGATTTTATTTTACTCTATCATACCCCGGAATGACAGGCGGACAGTTGCTCAGGAATCTTTTGTATTTTGGCATTAGCGCCATAAGCCTGCATATCACGGGTAGTAAGATGGAGGGTGTCAGGGCCTGTGTTTCGCAAACGGGAAGTGACAGGTTCGGTGAACTAAGGCAAAGACTGGAGGCTTTTGAGGAGTACGTTCATAATTCTTTTATAAGTTGAAGAAACATAGAGGTGGGTGATTAAAAATATTTATGGTATTTTTACAATACCTTATATCCGCAGGTTATTTATTTTTTTATCAAATCACTTGCAGATTTCGGGCAATAATGATGAAGGTCATTTTTGAATAAATAAATAGTATATAACTTGTTTTGCAAATAAATCATAAAACATGGGAAAAGTCAGAGGTGCAATAGTGGTTGATATTGAACGATGCAAAGGCTGTGGCCTTTGTGTAGTTGCATGTCCCACTGATACAATCGTTTTGGCCGACGAAGTGAACGGCAAAGGATATCATTATGCTAAAATGGGCAATCCGGAGGCATGTACAGGATGTACCAATTGTGCGATGGTGTGCCCCGACAGCTGTATCACGGTTTACAGGCTAAAACCGGAAAAAAGTAAATAGTATTGACCTTAAGAAATAATTCAAAATATGAGAGAATTAAAATTGATGAAAGGTAATGAGGCCATAGCCGAAGCTGCTATCCGATATGGTGTTGACGGATATTTCGGATATCCCATCACACCGCAGTCGGAGGTTATGGAAACTCTTATGGCCATGCGTCCCTGGGAAACCACAGGGATGGTTGTTTTACAGGCAGAAAGTGAGGTTGCATCAATAAATATGCTCTATGGCGGTGCCGGTTCGGGCAAGCGTGTCATGACATCTTCGTCAAGTCCGGGCATCAGTTTGATGCAGGAGGGCATAAGTTACATTGCAGGCGCTGAACTGCCTTGTGTCATTGTTAATGTTGTGAGGGGAGGCCCGGGGCTAGGAACCATACAACCTTCACAGTCCGATTATTTCCAGGCTGTAAAAGGCGGCGGGCACGGGGACTACAAACTTATCGTCCTTGCTCCCTCTTCGGTTCAGGAGATGGCTGATTTTGTGGGGCTGGCGTTTGATCTTGCCTTTAAATACCGCAATCCGGCGATGATACTTTCCGATGGTGTCATAGGCCAGATGATGGAAAAGGTTGAGCTCGACGAATACAGGCCCAGGTGGACGGATGAAGAGATAATCGAGAAAAATCCATGGGCCGCTACCGGTAAGAAACCTGTCAGAGGCCAGAATATAATGACGTCACTACACATCCAGGCTGTTGATCAGGAGAATGTTAATCGCAGGCTTCAGGCCAAGTACAAGGAGATGCAGGAGAAAGAGGTGCGTTATGAAACATTCATGTGTGACGATGCCGAATATCTGATCGTTGCATTTGGTTCGGCAGCAAGGATATCTAAAAAATCGGTAGAACTGGCTCGCGAAAAAGGCATAAAGGTTGGACTGCTGAGGCCGATAACCCTTTTTCCGTTCCCATACAAGGAGATAGGTTCTTATGCCGATCAGATAAAAGGAATACTGGTTCCTGAAATGAATGCAGGGCAAATGATAGAAGATGTTAAGCTTGCAGTTAACGGCAAAGTTGATGTTGAACATTACGGGCGCATGGGAGGTATGATATTTTCTCCCGATGAGGTTGAGAACGCTCTCGAAGAACTAATAATAGGAGGATAGAAAATGATAGATGTTAAAGATATAATCAAACCTGAAAACCTGGTTTTCAAGAAAAGTAAGGTGTTAACCGATACGCCCATGCACTACTGCCCTGGTTGTAGTCACGGGGTAGTTCATAATCTTATTGCCGAGGTGATAGAGGAGATGGAGATACAGGAGACAACGATTGGAGTGGCCCCGGTGGGATGTTCCGTTTTTGCCTACAACTACATCGATATCGACTGGCATGAGGCAGCTCACGGCCGGGCTCCCGCAGTTGCCACAGGTATTAAAAGGCTTATGCCCGACAAGTTTGTCTTCACCTATCAGGGTGACGGTGACCTTGCCGCTATCGGTACGGCAGAAACGATTCATGCCTGTAACAGGGGCGAGAATATTACCATAGTTTTTATCAACAACGGTATTTATGGTATGACAGGGGGGCAGATGGCCCCAACAACCCTCGAGGGTATGGTCGCATCCACATGTCCTAGCGGTCGGGACCATGCGCGTGACGGATATCCGATAAAGATGTCCGATCTTGTGGCGCAACTTCCCGGCACATGCTATGTTACACGACAGGCTGTCCATACTGCAGGTGCTGTACGTAAGGCAAAGAAAGCAATACGAAAAGCTTTTGAGAACCAGAAGCGTAAAAAGGGAGTTTCGCTTGTCGAGGTTGTCTCAACATGCAATTCAGGATGGAAGATGAGCCCGGTTGATGCCAATAACTGGATGGCCGAGAATATGTTCCCGTTTTATCCTTTGGGAGACCTGAAAGATGAATAGAGCTTGCTGTTTGTTTCTTCCGGAGAAAAAAGAACTCTCCGGAAAACAGAAAAACAGGTAATCAAATAAACAGAAACAATAATGAAAGAAGAAATTATAATAGCCGGATTTGGAGGACAGGGAGTATTGTCAATGGGTAAGATACTGGCATACTCAGGAGTGATGCAGGGGATGGAAGTTTCCTGGATGCCTTCGTACGGTCCCGAGATGCGCGGGGGAACGGCAAATGTTACAGTGATACTGAGCGATGAGCCCATCAGTTCCCCGATCCTGCATGAATTCGATACTGCTATCATCCTCAATCAGCAGTCGATGGATAAGTTCGAAAAAGCTGTTAAGCCCGGAGGTATGCTCATCTACGACGGGAACGGGATTACCCGCCATCCTTCACGGAAAGATATAAATATTTACAGGGTCGATGCTACCGAAGAGGCAGTCAGGATGAGATCGATAAAGACTTTCAACATGATAGTCCTTGGTGCATATCTTAAGCTTAAGAAGATTGTAGAGATGGATAATGTGCTGAAAGGGCTTAAAAAGTCATTGCCCGAAAGGCATCATCATCTGATCCCCATGAACGAGAAGGCTATTCTTAGGGGAGGGGAGATAATACGTGAGATATCGGTAGTGGAGTAGGTAAAAAATAAAAGGTTATGAAAAGCGGTTACATAAATCTGGTCGATCTTGATTTTGAATATAAGATATGGAAGAACCGGCTTGAGCTTTTCAGAAAAGAGATAAAGATCGTCCTTGAAAGGAACGAGGAGGTGAAGGGTGAAGAGACCATTGATGAACTTCCGGGTGAAGAGCTTGAAAGGATAGATGAGCATTATCAGGAACTGACCTATTTGTTGAACCGTATAAAAGTGCAGGAACAGGAGCTGCATTTTTACAACAAAGATTTTCCAATCACTCCGGACCACCAGTTCCATACCGAACATGAGCAGATAAAAGAAAAGGTTGAAGAGACATCGAAGAAGCACATTGAGTGTGTTGCCGATCTGATGAATAAATTGAGTTTATGAGCAAAGACCTGAAAGTAAGGATTAAAGTGGCGGCCGAACCGGAGGATATTTATGCAGCTTTGACAAATCCTTTTGCGATAGAACTGTGGACTGGCAGTCCGGCAAAGATGTCAACAGGGCCGGGCAGTGAGTTTGAGCTTTGGGGAGGGGATATCTGCGGCAGGAATATTGAGTTTGAGGAGAATTTCAAGATTGTGCAGGAGTGGTATTTCGGTGATAGGCCAGAAGAATCTATCGTAACCATCAAATTGTTCAAACAGGGTGGTAAAACACAGATAGAGGTGACACATACCAATATTCCTGACGAGGCTTATGAAGATATTAAAGAGGGATGGCAGGATAGTTATCTTGCCGCCGTTAAGGAATTTG
>JALVJU010000616.1 GCA_027034005.1 Marinilabiliaceae bacterium | reverse complement strand
AGCTTAGGTTCCGGAGTTACCGGAAGCTTAGCTGAACCTTTTCGGGATTTTTCCAACCAGATTTTATTCCGGTCGAACCCTTGTTTCTTAAATAGGTACAATTTAAATCTTTCAAAGAACTTTTTTCGCTTTTTCGACCCTTTCTCACCCTCTTTTTCTCACCCCTCGGGACCAAAGCGGCTGCAAAGATAGAAACTTTATTTTTATCGAACAAAATATTTCTTTAAATATTTTACGATTTTATTCTAACAAATATTCTACCTTTTGGATATCAAACAAATAGAAAAATTAAAATTATTCCGCTTTTTCTGCAGCAGAATTATCATCCTTTTCTGCAGCTTGTTCTGCTTCTGCCTCCTCTTTTTCCGTAAAGTCCAGCATTCCCTGCTCATTCAAAAGATTATACCACGCCAGTATCTTTTTGATATCGGAAACATAGACACGATCCCTGTCGTAATCAGGCAAAACAAATTCGAAATACTCTTTCAGTTCACTAGCCGAAGATTTGGGATTTATAGCTTTACCTCCATCCTCTTTTTTGTAGATCGCTTCGAAGATCTCTTCCAGCTTCTTGTCTCCCTCCTCAGTAAACACAGAAATATCCTCAAGCGCACTTATCCTTGAAGTTGCATAGGCCGGCATACGCTTGCCGTCAACCAGCGACTCAACAATTATTGAGTTCTTTGCTTGTGACACCATTTTAAAAAGGCCGCCCTGACCTGAAATCGATAATATTCCTTCTAACATAAATCTAAAGATTAAAATTCGGTGAGCAAAATTACAACAAATATGCTTCTACAAAAGTAAAATTTAAAATCTAACTTTTATTAACAATTGACACTCTTTAAACCATACAGATGTCACTTCATCCCCCTCGCCTTGCTAATCTTTTCATAGGCCTCATTAAGCTTTTGGAAACGTTCTTTTGCCACTTTCTGAACATCCTCGCCAAGATGGGCAACTTTGTCGGGATGGAATTTTACAGCCATTTTTCGATAGGCCTTTTTCACCTCTTCATCGGTAGCATTTTTATCAATGCCAAGAACCTTGTATGCTGCATTGAAGTCATCAAAGTAGACATTTTTAACCGAAAGATTATCTGCCTCCGAGAGACCTATACCGCGGGCGATCTGTTCAATGACATTTATCTCTGCCTGCGATAGATGTCCGTCGGCAACGCCAATACCGTAAAGAAGGTGTACAAGCTCAAGTTTTGATGCATAATCCATGTTGTTCCTTATCTGGGCAGTCACATCATAGAGCGGTATGTTTTTCTTCAGTATCTCCCTCAGCATTTGCAGTGCATCTTTGGCCACTCTTTCACCGAATATCTTCACAAGGTTTTGCTTGACAAAATCCAGTTCTGACTTGAGCACTTTGCCGTCGGCCTTCATGGTGGCAGCCATCAACACAAGCAAAGATGCCATAAAGCCGTCGCGCGGATTACCCTGCGGAGAGCCGGCCACACGCTTACTTCCCTGAGAGGCGCCTTCTTCAAGGCTGCTTCCTATCATTGAACCGATAATAGCTCCAATGGGGCCGAGAAGCCACCAGCCTATTCCTGCTCCAAACAGTGATCCAAATATTCCCATAGTTATTTCTTTAAACTTATTTCAAAAATTAATCTCTCTTTTTACTTTCAACTTTCAACATCTTCTCTATTCCA
Source organism: Marinilabiliaceae bacterium (assembly GCA_027034005.1). Taxonomy (GTDB): domain Bacteria; phylum Bacteroidota; class Bacteroidia; order Bacteroidales; family Marinilabiliaceae; genus JAADEM01. Next base: position 5,685 of record JALVJU010000616.1, on the reverse strand, counting down.
AAAACCTGCGGAATAACAAGATTCTCCTCATCACATTTTATGATAAAATCTGCCAAAGGGATCTTTTGTTCGTCGGGCCACTGATGCCTGATACGTTTCTGCACCTGAGCGGCAGATACACCGTCACGCTTCATCACTCTTTTTATACGTATTTCCTCAGGCGCAGTGACCAGAATATTTCTATCAAGTTTTTTATAACCCCCGTTCTCGAACAGGATTGCCGCCTCTTTTACCACAAAAGGCAAATTCTGAAACTCTTCAACCCAATTATTAAAATCCCGTTCAACAGCAGGATGCACGATCTCATTAAGTTTTTGAAGCAAATTCTTATCGCTGAAAACCATTCGGGCAACCTCTGCCCTGTCCAGTCCATCCGAAGTGTAAACAGATTCCCCAAGCAGCTCTATCACTTTACTTTTCATCTCCTGGTCCTCCTCATACAACTGTTTGGCCCTGATGTCAGCATAGTACACAGGAACACCTATGACCTCAAAGATCCTGCACACCGTAGTTTTTCCGCTGCCTATTCCCCCGGTTATTCCAACTTTTAACATGGTTTAGTGATTTTAACGCTTCTCGAGAAGGTATTCAACAAACAAAGGCGAATAACTGACATAGTACAATCCCGGCGGCTGTTTTTCCAGCTTGACCTTTATTCTCTGATCACTGTTGCTGATCATATCCTTAGTAAAATATATGACTGCTGAGAAATCCTCAGGCTTGATCTTTTCAAAACGGCTCAGACTGACCCTGAACGAGACAGTCACCTCAGGCGGAAAGGCCTTGAACCGCAAAGTATCCGGCACATTCTTTGCCTCTATCGGTATGTGCATTGTAGATTCAGTAAAGGGTTCCACAGGAACGGTTATTTTTACCGATCTGTCTGAAAAAGTAATACCTTCAATTTTTTTCAAAGGCAGCGTTGTTACCAGGGTATCTTTAAGTTTTGTAAACTCAAAATGCTTTGTAAAGATCTTTTTAACAGAATCCACAGCAAGCATATCCCCAGTAATGGTCACGGAATCAGGCTCAATGATGATATCGCCCCCCTGAAGATACTGCTTTTCAAAAGACGTTTTTATGTCAACAGTTACAGGAACTTTCCTGGATTTCTTCGGCAAAAGATTTATAAAAAGAGTGTCAGGAGCTATCCCGAGCAGTTTCATACCATTGCTCAACTGTCCGTCGATGGACTTAAAATATTTTGATGTAAGGATATAAAAACCTGAGCGTTTCTGATCTTTGAACTCGTTCATCTCCTTCACACTAATGCTGAGAGGAATAACCGAGTTACTGAGATGATACCTCAAAATATTAAACCCTTCCGCATCTACCTTCAAACTGAGTTCTTTAACTTTCCTGTCCTTCAGGATATATCCCTTAGGTATATTTGTGAACTTAACCGGATATTCTACTATCGTGGTATAATTTTTTTGCAGGGCGTTCATAAACCAAAACACAGTAGATAAAAAAAGAAAGATCATGAACACAAAAACATTACGATCCTCCCTCATCTTATTCCACCAGATAAGGATGTACGCCAGGCTGTTCCGATAATAGTGTTTAAGTATTTTCATAAAAAAAACAGGTCAATACACCACAAATGTAGTTAATGACCTGTTAAAATAAAATTTTATTATAACCTTAATTACGCAAGAGTCTTTATGCCGCAATCTCCAAAGTCACACCATTATTGAAAATGCTCGTTTGAAGCTTCTCACCGTAGCTAATACTACGCCTGCGATGCTTCTTCTTCCAAATTCTTCCGTGTCCCCGCCTAGCCATGCAGTCGAGTCTACCTGGCTACGCAGTTAGACAGGCAGGCCCGCCTGACCGTGATAGTCGGGCAGGCTTTCGCGACAAAACACCTTTGCAGAATTAAATATTACTTGGCTGCAACGTCCGACATATCGGTGATGATGGCCGACTTGTCTATCTTGACCAAAGTGTCTTTTGCTATCTCTACAACCACATAGTTTTCTTTTACTTCAGCAACCTTACCGTAAATACCTCCGGTAGTGATCACTTTATCACCCTTCTTCAGGCTTTCGCGAAACTTACGAAGCTCTTTCTGCTTTTTCATCTGCGGACGGATCATAAAGAAATAAAACACCACGATGATAAGGATGAATGGCAGGAATGACATCCACGGTGACTGTTGCGGAGCTGCCTGCATTACAAAATTTAATAGATACATAATTTTACTGTTATTTAATTGTTACTAATTCTAATTTATCTTTTTACTAGGTTACATCATTACTTTACCGTTGCATATATCATCAACTCTTTTTCCGTTGAAGAAGAGTCGTTGCTGAATATCTTCAGGAATTTCACCTGACGGCCATAAAAACCATTTGTGTCAAATATCACTTCAAGCTTTCCTGTATCACCCGGCCTGACAGGTTTCTCAGGATACTTCACACCGATGCAGCCACAACTGGCAATAACCTTGTTCAATACCAGGGGTGAATTTCCATCGTTCCTGAAATGTATGTATTTACCTATCACATCCCCCTCTTTGATATCGCCAAAATTATACATTTCCTTTTCAAACACCAACTTAGGTTTTCCTCCGGGCAGTTTATCAGTTTTTTGCATCGTATCGGAACCACCGGAACAGCCTACCAAAAAGCCAATGACCATTAGAAACAGAAACAAATACCTCGTCATTTCTACTTACTTATCTTTTTAGCAGTATCCGATATCTTACCCTCTTTTATCAGCTCTTCAACAATCTTATCAATAATGCCGTTGATGAAAACACCGCTTTTGTTAGTTGAGTAATGCTTGGCTATCTCGATATACTCGTTAAGCGTGACCCTGGCCGGTATCTCCTGAAACTCCATAAGTTCTGCAATGGCAACCTGCATGATCACCACATCCATAAATGCAACACGTTCAAAGTCCCAGTTTTTAGTATGTTGTTTTATCAAATCCCTGTGTTGTTCATCGTTTACCAGCGCCTTACGGAAAAGCTTTTTCACAAAATCCTTGTCCTCTTTATCCTTAAACTCCGGCAACAACTCCTGGCCGGTCCCTTTTGCCTGATCAAAATTCTTAATGGTTTTTATCACCATGCTAATGATGAACTCTGCCTCGTCGTTCCAGTAGATGCTCTGCTCTTCAATTGCACTGTAAATATCTTCAACGGGAGCTATCACTTTTTCAAAAAGTTTGGCAATGAATTTTTTATCCTTCTCGTATTCGTTACCTTCCCCATTGTTCATGTAATCCTTGTAAAGATCCGAGGCAATGATCTCTTTGTAGATATTTTTGATCACATTTTCATAGTTGTCCCAGGATATCTTGTTCTTTTCAACATAAGCCTGCAGACTTTTGTTTTCAGCAAGCTGCTTAAGTAAAAGATTATCTATGAACTTGGTATTGGGATTAAGATCTTCGTGAGTAGGCCGTTTTTTGTTTTTTCCAAACTCAATACGTTTAACGGCAAATGCCTGAATGTCGACAAGCAACAAAAGGAAAAGATGGTATAGTTCATGGGATTTTGAGATACTGCGAAAAAGCTCTTTTTCAGATCTTGCAACACTGGTCTCACCGGATTTATAAAAGGCATAAGCCATTTGAACCGCCTTAACTCTAAGTAATCGTCTGCTTAACATTCTTTAATGTGCATTTGTTTGGTGCAAAAGTAGTCCTTTTTTTAATATAATTAAAGGACAGGTCCTGAAGCGATATGTTAAATAGATATAAAAATCCGCCGAAGAACCTTACTAGGAGGGTCACCGGCGGATCTTGAGATTTCACTTTCTGATGTTATCTCCCGAACTCTTTCTTTTGCAGTTTATAAAGGTTTGGTTTTTCAGATACCAGTTTTAACGACTCTTTGTACAACTTATCCGGATCCGGGAGCTTTGGCCTGTTGGGACCTGTCAGGTAAATTGGGATCTTGTGGTCAGGACAATCAACAGTGATAGTCTTGTTCCCCACATACTCCTTACCTGTCCAGTAATCGAACCACCGGCCTTCGGGCAGGTACATCTCGAATGTCTTCTGATCGTTTTTCCATGGAATACCAACAAGGATATTATCACCATACATGTATTCATCCCATCTGCCAACGGCTTTTTTATCCTCAGGATACATCAGCACAAGAGGTCGCACTATCGGCATTCCCGTCCTGGTCGCTTTCTCGGCCATCTTGTGTGAGTACGGCGCAAGTTCATCGTGAATAATGCTGTACATGCGGTAAATGGCTATCAACTCTTTGTCGTAGGACGGTTCGTAAGGCATGTTCCAGGGAGCCTGGTCATCAAGAGGGCCTACTTCCATGATGGGCGTGAAAGCCCCAAACTCCAGCCAGCGTGCAACGTTAATATGCGAAAGAGGGTGTTTCCAGTAACCGCCTATGTCCGATCCCCAGATGGGAAAGTTCATGAAGCTGCAACGCTGAACGGCAATCAATGCAGTGCGCAAACCAAGTTCGCCAGCACCTATGTCACCTCCCCAGAAAATGCCGTACTGTTGGCTTCCGGTGAACCCTGCACGCGGCATGGCAAGAAAATCATTACCCCCTCGTATCTCTTTCAGGGCTTCGTTAGCAGTTTTTATGTACAATCGCGGATAATCGTTCCTGATATCATGAACTTTCTTGCCGTTCCAAAGTGTAAATGTGTCTATCCTGCTAACAATCTCCTCCGAACGGTCCATCTTAAAACCTGCGACACCCATTTTGATAAGCCTGTCCTGCAAAATTTTTTTGAACCACTCCCTGGCTGCCGGTTTGGTAAGATCTATCAGCCATGGCTTTTCACCTGCCTTATCTCCCAGCACCTGTTTCATTCCCGGCATCATGTATCCTTTCTCCAGCCCTTCTTTCAGCAAATTATCGGTTGCCCACGGCGCTATCCATACAAGAAACTTGATATTCTTTTTATCGAGCCATTTTATCATCTCCTTTGCTTTCGGAAAACGGACAGGGTCCCAATAAAGGTCGCCCCAGCCACGGGTCCCTTTAGCCCACGGACGGTCAACCCAGTAAGTACCTATGGGAATATCGAAAGCTTCAGCCATGAGTATATCTTCCACCAATTCAGAGTTGTAAGGAGCCCTGTTCGGGGTCCCGTCGTAGTAAGTTTTTCTGTTCACATGCTCGTCGCGCCAGCGCAACGGCCTGAAAGCCCACTCGGGAGGAAGAAAACTGTTTCCAGTTAGTTTTGGCAGTCTTTTCACCACACCTGCCATGGAAGGCCCGGGAACCACGGTCATGGATAGCTTGTTGTCATCAAAAACCAGTTTCACAAGGGAAGTATCTGTTGACGCAAGATCGTAATGCCCGGGCCGGATAGTGTTTACCATCAGTCCATACCCTTGGGTGGAAACATAAAATGGTTCAAAAAGCCCCAGAGTGGGAGTTACCAGCATAGTAACCTTCTGGCCGCGAAGGTTCAGGTCTGCTTTGGTTTTTGGGTCCCAGCTTTTGCTCTGACCTCCGTCAACAGTGCGCTCCATCAGCCCGTAGTATCCCTCACCCGGATGCGCTTTTATCATTGCCCCCACCTTTTCAATGCCATCTGAAGGTATGATCTTCATATCTATAGCCATAAGCCCGTCATCATTCTTTTGCAGTTTGACAACTGCTTTGCGGCTATCCGTAGTTTTGTAAACGGCAGAATAAACATATTCATTGTTCTCTTCCACACCGCTTCTGGATGTAAGATACTGCTC
>JALVJU010000615.1 GCA_027034005.1 Marinilabiliaceae bacterium | reverse complement strand
GTATGTATCATGCTGAGTACCAACACCTAACAAGGCCATGCGGGTTTAAGTCTTAACTTTTTAAAATTAGCAAGAAAAATGTTTTTAGCAAATCTTTCTTTTATCCGATTTTCAAGGGTTCTCTGGCTTTATTTTTTGTTGCGGAATTGCTGGTCATCCTGAAACTATTTTGCACAAATGTAAAAAAGTTTACAGAGATAAACGATGAATATGTTATTCATGAAATAAAATCACTAATAAATAATTGTTTAATAAATTGTTATATTTGGCAAATTTTATACAATTAAAACCTGGAAGTATAAATAGTGTCATTGAAGGCAAATGACCTGAAAGTAGATTCTTTTAAGAATTTTGCCGGTGATGAAAGACGAACTTTAAATTTATTAATGTTATGAAAAGATTTATTAACTGGATTTTTGTATTGAGTATGATTTTACCATTTTCTTCATGTGAGGATAACAAGGACATAACAGAAGAGGGAAACTTGCAGAATAGTGTTTCTGCAGTGAGGGAGCCGGGATCTGACAGTTATACACTGAAATTTGCCCGAAGCGGTGAATGGACCGTTTACCAGGGGACATCACCTGATTCGATAGATATGAGTGCTTCTGTTGCTGTGACAACCGAAGATTCAGTGGTTATTTCCGGCCTGAATACGGAACAGCGTTACTATTTTGCTGTTGAATTTAATGGAGATATGGAAAACAGGGTTGTAGTATCCGAAACACAACTGCCAATTGCCGGTCAGCCCAATTTCGCAGATATGGGCGGTATTGTTACCACTGATGGTCGAACCGTGAAATGGGGGAAAATATACCGGTCGGGGGAACTGAGTAAATTAACTGATGATGATGTGGTATATATGGCCGGCCTGAAACTGAATGCCATTATCGATTTCAGGTTCCCTGAAGAGAAAGAAGAGGCAAAAGACAGGCTTCTGGCAGGTGTTGATACTATTTCAATTCCAATTGCAGACGGATCATATGATGAAGCAACTATTATCAAGTGGCTAATGACTGGTGATGCAGAGGCTTTTGATACTATGCTGATACATGTTAACAAAGTGCTTGTTACACAGGAGCAGGAAAACTATGCTGAATTTTTCGATCACCTGGAAAAAGGTGAAACATATCTGTTCCATTGTACTAAAGGGAAAGACAGGGCCGGATTTGCAGCTGCAATGTTCCTTTCTGCTCTTGGAGTAGACAGGGAGACTGTGATCGACAACTATCTGAAGTCGAATGAATACCTGTCGCCGGTCACAGAGGCAACTATAAATATGGTTCCTTCTTATATAGATGGTGAGTTGTTACGGTCTATACTCGAAGTAAGGGCAGAATATATTCAAACAGCATTCGATATCATCGATAAAGAGTATGGCGGAGTAGAGAAATATCTGAGGAATAATTTGAAGGTTGATATTGAGAAGCTGAAGGATCTTTATCTTAACTAAACGGATATCATCAATTTTACATAAAAGAAGGGCAGCATGATAGTTGCTCTTTTTTTATGGATGAAATAAAATTTCACAATAAGTCTTTGAACTTTGGCCTAGTGATAGTATAAATCATTATATTTGTTAATCAGTTAACCCATAAACCGGAAAAATGAATAAGATCTTATGCAGGAACTTTGCTTTTATGGCAATGTTTTTAATAGGTAGTTATGCCTTTTCTCAATCCTATACTTACAAAGGAAAAGTAACAGATGCAAAAACTGGTGAACCGCTGATAGGGGTAAACATCACTGTTAAGGACAATGTTCATGGTACTGTTACGGGTTACGACGGGACATTTTCCTACACATGTCCATTTGCACCTCCGCTTGATCTGCATGTTTCATATGTGGGATACCAGAAGATCACGGTTCCCGTTAACAGTGACAAGGATTTTGTTAAAATTAAATTAAAGGAGATCACTATTCTCGGTCAGGAAGTGGTGGTTTCTGCAAGCAGGATAGAAGAGAGTATCCTGCAGGCTCCAGTAAGTATCGAGAAGATGAGTCTTCGCGACATACAGCAGGTATCGGCAGCCAATTTCTACGATGGGCTGTATGAACTTAAAGGTGTTGATATGAACGTTCACGGCCTTACTTTTCGCACACCCAATACACGTGGTTTCAACAGTTACACCAATTATCGTATGAACCAGGTGATAGACGGAGTTGAGAATATTGGCCCAGGGCTTAGCTTTGCAGCAGGAAATATTTTTGGGTTGAGCCAGGTGGATGTAGAAAGTGTTGAAATGGTTGTAGGGGCTTCTACGGCCTTGTACGGTCCAGGCGGCATGAACGGCACACTGCTGATGCGCAGTAAAGATCCTTTCCGCTATCAGGGACTGACGGTTTCGGCCCAGGGCGGTCTCATGCACCTGGGGTCTGATGTTCTCGATGCCCCAAAACCTATGGGGAATTTTGAATTACGTTATGCAAAAGCTTTTAACGACAAGCTGGCAATAAAAATAACAGGAGCTTATCTTTCAGCTACTGACTGGTTTGCAGCTGACAAGAGGGACA
>JALVJU010000614.1 GCA_027034005.1 Marinilabiliaceae bacterium | reverse complement strand
CACTAATTTTTTCCATATTCTCATTATGAAAATTATAATCAGGTGTTTGATTAAATGCATTATCTTTCCATTCTGCAATATCGGAAGAATATTTAAATGTTATTTCTTGTTTTGGTATCAAATAACTTTCAGTCTCATGAGTTAAACCAACGAGACTAGAAGAACTTAATGTTACCAAAATAATTAGATTTGATAATGATGTATTTGTATTGTTCATCTTTTAATAAGTTGGATTTAATGTTTGTAAAAAATCGTCTTTCAACAAACTAAAAAAAAGTTCTTTTTCTATAGCATGACCTTTATTAATAATAACTTCTTTTTCTTTAAAAAAATTGTCAAGATTCGATTCTGTCGATGTGTCAATATCAATAATTGACCCAGATTTATTTTCGTAATTTGCATTATTAGCCACTTGTAAAGAACTCTTAAAATTACCTTCTTCTAATTCTGTTCGAACAATAGTATTTTTATATTCAATATCATTATCTCTAAAAGAAATTTTTAAATTAATGTTTTGAAAAATATCCTCAATAAAGAAATTAATATAGCGTATTCCAATTCTTATGACAGAATCAATTATTCCGATTTCTTGAATTTTATCTAATATTTTGAAAATTTGTATAGAAAAGTTATCCCATCCGACATATGTGGGGAAAGAACTTATTGTAAGAACATCTGGACCTATTTGAGTTACAAAATTTTGATTTGAAATTCTATAATGTGGTTTAAATTTAAGATTTGGATCAGTAGTTCTTACAGCTTCAGGCAATTGTAATATAGGAAGATTTTTAACTTCTGGGAAATCTTCTTGTAATACATTATAGACCATACCAAAAACAGCATTTGGATGTGTTTTTGGTATAAACCTTATTTCAAATAAAGCATCCACAATTGGACATGGTTCTATTGCTTTAGGTAGTTTCATTATTTATTATCCTTTTTATTGTTGGTACGAATTTAAATCATTTTCTTGTAATTTCTATCTACTTGATGTAAAAAACGTATTGTCTTTGCATGCCACCCAACGTAAATATATATACAATTGCACATACATTTACTTTAGTTTTATGTTAAAGTTACATATATTCTTCGAGAATCATTGTGTATGTAGATGTTTTATCATGTCATCTATCGGTTTTTTTTATTTATGAGAATATCATTTTGAACATAGACAAAGTTCTAATTCATTAAGGTAAACAATCCGGCAAGTACATCTAACTGTACGACAGAATAGCGGCTATCACAAGTCCTAGCACAAGCAGTAACAGATAAGTCAACGGATTACCGAAATTCAGGGCCCAGCCCATCTTCGGATTTCTTTTTGGCACCATTAGCCGTGGGTCTTTCGGTTGAAGTAAAAAACACCGCCCCGCCAATTCGACGGGTCACGGTGCCACAATTCGTAATTACGTTCTTTCTGATCCACTTTTTAGTCGGTTTTATTTTCTCCTGAAAGATACTTGTAAACAACTCCTGCAACTATGGCCCCTGCGATGGGCGCAACCCAGAAAAGCCATAACTGGCCAATTGCCCAGTCGCCCAAAAAAATCGCCTGACTGGTACTACGGGCCGGGTTCACCGATGTATTTGTAACAGGAATACTAATAAGGTGGATCAGCGTGAGTGACAGTCCGATGGCCAGTCCTGCAAATCCAGCAGGCGCCTTGGGATGTGTTGCTCCTAGAATAACGATCAGGAACATGAATGTCATTGTAAATTCTGTTAGCATCGCAGCCCTCATGTCATAACCACCGGGAGAGTGGTCCCCGTAACCATTTGCAGCAAATGAACCCAGCTCAAATCCCTCTTTCCCTGAGGCGATGAGATAGAGTATTGCAGCGCCGGCTATTCCGCCAAGCACCTGTGCAATGATGTAAGGGAGCAACTCTTTGCCACTGAACCGTCCGCCCATCCACAAACCGATGGATACGGCCGGGTTAAAATGCCCGCCTGAGATATGCCCAACGGCATAAACCATTGTAAGCACTGTGAGTCCAAATGCCAGGGCTACGCCGGCAAAACCGATCCCGAGCTCAGGATAGGCCGCGGCAAGCACCGCACTTCCACATCCGCCCAGGACAAGCCATAGTGTTCCGATAAATTCTGCTGTTAATTTTTTCATGATCCGGTTTTTGTGATTAATGTCAATCAATTTAATGAAAATTAACGGCAATCACAAAAATCCAACTTCAACTGAATGTGAAACCAACTAGTATTTATTAATTTATTGGCATCACGATAAACCAAAACAGTCCTTTTGTTTTGGTTCCTCACCCCCTTGAAACAGTTTTTACTAAAGCTTGATTTACTACTCCTTCCCCCTCTCCTCGGCAGGATAGAGCCTGTCCCGATGCAAATCGGGAGGGAGTAAAGGGGTGAGGAGATTTCAAAGATCCGAACTTAGTTTTATTAAAAAAAACGGTTCCACTGAGTTTTCTGTGGGTTTTCAAATTTATGATATTAAATGGGTATACGATAAAATCCATAAAATAAAAATGGGGCTAAAACATTTACAGATTTTTCTTCGCCAATCTTATATCAACAATCGCATATTTCCCCAAAAGTTTACAGCCCTATCGGGGCGAAACAAAGGGAACCCCGTCCAGAAGGGCGGGGATAGGAAATTACGGAAGTCAAACGTGGTTGGCGGGATTTTTGACGCGCAGCATGCAAAAATCATGACAACCGCAACACGCGATAATTGATGGCACAAAAAACCCACAACAAATCCAGTAGAACAAAAAAAACTTTGTGTTTACGACAGTTCTGAATTCTATCAACTTATGGTTCCCACCTCATCACTGTTCCCTGTGAGGCCCGAGCATGTTTTCGGGTTTCAGTATCTCATCAAGCTCCTCTTTGGAAAGGATCCCCTCTTCAAGTACTATCTCATAAACGCCCTTGCCTGTTTCAAGTGCTTTCTTTGCTATGCGGGTACTGTGCTTGTATCCTATCACGGGATTCAGGGCTGTAACAATGCCAATACTTTTCTTCACCATCTTCTTACACACCTTGCGGTTGGCAGTAATACCATCAATACATTTAAGCCTAAGAGTGTCCATCCCTTTCTTCATGAACACCATCGACTCCATGATGCTGTATGCGAGAACGGGCTCCATGGCATTAAGCTGAAGCTGTCCCGCCTCAGCCGCAAAAGTTACGGTAAGGTCGTTCCCTATCACCCTGAAACATATCTGGTTCATTACTTCAGGAATAACAGGATTGACCTTGCCGGGCATAATGCTTGATCCCGGCTGAACAGCAGGCAGGTTTATTTCGTCAAAACCGGCCCTCGGCCCTGACGACAACAGGCGCAGGTCATTACTTATTTTCGACAATTTAACTGCCATACGTTTCAGGGCAGAAGAAAAGATCACATAGGATCCCGTATCCGGCGTGGCTTCCACAAGGTTTGATGCCAGTACCAAAGGAAATCCCGTGATCTCTCCCATGTGCCTGACACAACTCTCGGCATAACCTTCAACCGAATTTATGCCTGTACCGATAGCCGTAGCACCCATGTTTATCTCATTGAAAAGATGTGCATTCTGCGTCAGGCGGTCTATCTCTTCGGCAAGGTTGGCAGCAAAAGCGCTAAACTCCTGCCCAAGGGTCATTGGAACTGCATCCTGAAGCTGTGTACGCCCCATCTTAAGCACATCGGCAAACTCCTCCCCTTTCTTCCTGAACGACTCCACAAGAAGCTTTACATGCTCTATCAGCTTTAAGTTCATCTTTATCAGGGCAATCTTGATAGCCGTAGGATATGCGTCATTTGTACTCTGCGAAAGGTTCACATGGTCATTGGGCGAGCAATGCTCGTAATCGCCTCTTGCGTATCCCATAATCTCAAGAGCACGGTTTGCGATAACCTCATTGGCATTCATATTTGTTGATGTGCCGGCTCCCCCCTGTACCATATCTATGGGAAACTGATCGTCAAGTCTGCCTTCCATGACCTCATCGCAAGCCTGCACTATGGTATCTGTGATCTTGTCATCTAAAAGGCCGAGTTCATGATTGGCCAGGGCTGCTGCTTTTTTAACAGCCCCCAAAGCCCAGATGAACGTGCGGTAATGGCTCAGCTTGGCCGTGGAGATATCAAAATTATTGATAGCTCTCTGTGTCTGTACACCGTAGTACACATCAGCAGGAATCTCCAGTTCGCCTATCAGATCACTCTCTTTCCTCATTTTTTTGTCCTGTTTTCCTCGTTGCAGTTTCATAGCGTAGTTTAACTTTAAGGGTTTAGTTTTCGGGGTGAAAATTACATCTTTTATTCACACGTCAGAAATGTTTTACAACACCCGGAATTCACAAGAATTTTTTTTTACAAATAGACCTGTCTTCAAAAGAAACTAACTTTTTTCATTTAAACAGTACAATGTATTTTATGAAAAACTAACTTTGAAAAATAATCAATAAAAACGGAGCGTTATGGTACCAAATATTGTTCACATCAAAGATCAAAAAGAGAAAACAGCTAATGTTTTCATTGTGTCCGACATAAAAAGCCTTTCAGATTTCGGCTTCTCAAAAGAGGAGACAGACTACATTGAACAAAAGAAAAATGACAAAAAGAGCCTGGTAGTAATACCGGGAATAGCTGCAAGCAGGTTCGTGAAAGTCATTGAAACAACAGAGCCGTCCAACAAAGAAAAAGAAGAACTCAGGGTTGACGGCTATAACATCTGGCAGACACTGAAAAAAGAGAAGCAGGAAAATGTCACCATTTATGATATTGCCGGTTCAGGCACCTCTACCCTGGTCCTTGCTGAAGGCCTTGTGCTCGCATCATACTCATTCGATAAGTACAAGACGGATAAAGAGGACGACTCAAGGCTCAAAGATGTTTTTGTGGCATCCTCAGAGACAGGCATTGATGATTGCACCAGGTTGCAGAAACTTTGTGAAGCGGTATTCATCACCCGTGACCTCGTGAATGAACCTGTAAACAAACTTAATGTAGAGAACCTTAGCAAACGGGTCAGGGAACTTGCCGACAAATTCGGCTTTTCTGCTGACATCTACAGCAAATCAAAGATAGAATCCCTGAAAATGGGAGGATTACTTGCCGTAAACCGCGGAAGCCAGGATCCACCGGCATTCATGGTCCTGGAATGGTCTCCTGAAGAAGCAAGGAATGAAACTCCCATAGTGCTGGTAGGTAAAGGCGTTGTGTTCGATACCGGCGGCATCAACCTTAAAACTCCTCCCGGAAGCCTTGACGACATGAAGGCTGATATGGGCGGAGCTGCATCTGTCATAGGTACTATGGTTGCTTTGGCATCGAACAAAGTCCCGTACAAAGTTATTGGACTGATACCTGCCACCGATAACCGGCCGGGATTCAATGCCTATGTACCGGGAGATATCATCACCATGTTCAATGGGAAGACCGTTGAAGTTATCAACACCGATGCAGAGGGGCGCATGATACTTGCCGATGCCCTCAGCTATGCCGATAAATACAAACCAGAACTGGTAATCGATCTGGCAACACTTACCGGCAGTGCGATGGTTGCTATCGGGCAGTACGGTACAGTGGTTATGGGAACGGCAGAAGACAAACAGTTCGAAGAGATGGAAGAGGCTGCTGACAGCGTGCATGAAAGAGTTGTAAGGTTCCCTTTCTGGAGCGATTACGATGAACTGATAAAATCGGACATTGCCGACATAAAAAACCTCGGTCCCCGTGAAGCAGGGGCTATCACAGCAGGTAAGTTCCTGAGCAATTTCACAACCCGCCCATGGATTCACATGGACATCGCAGGACCTGCCTTTGTGCACAAGGAAGACAAATACCGGGGCAGCGGAGGCACCGGAGTTGGCGTAAGACTGCTTTATGAGCTTATCTCGAACAGGACAAATTCATAACGCACTTACAAAATCTCCAAATCCTTTAAGGGTTACAGATTTGACCACATTGTAACCTATTATCGGGGATTTTGATTATTTTTACCTGACATTTTCAAAAGATGACTTATGATCGATAATAAAATAAAAGTTGGCATAACACAGGGCGACATTAACGGTATCGGATACGAGATCATTTTCAAAGCCCTTGCAGACAGCAGGCTCCTGGAATCTTTCACGCCTGTGATATACGGCTCATCCAAAGTTGCGGCATACCACAGGAAGGCTCTTAACATAAGTAATTTCAGCCTTAACAGTATCAGGACGGCAGAAGATGCGCATCCCAAAAGGGTGAACATAATCAACTGTCTTGGCGATGAAGTACGAGTTGAGCTTGGCAAAAGCACGACGATTGCCGGAGATGCTGCTTTCAAAGCGCTGGAGTGTGCTGTTGATGATATCAAACGCGGAACCATTGATGTGCTGGTAACCGCCCCTATCAACAAAAAGAATATCCAGTCCGATAAATTTACTTTTCCTGGGCATACCGAATACCTGGCACAGCAGGCCGGAACGGATGATGTACTGATGCTTATGGTCAGTGACATTCTGAAAGTCGGGGTCGTGACAGGCCACATACCACTGAAGGATGTAGCTCAAAGTATTACTGTTGACAGCATTGAAGAAAAGCTAAAGATACTCGATTCCACGCTACGCATCGATTTCACGATCCGAAAACCGCGCATTGCTGTACTGGGATTGAACCCCCATGCCGGCGATCAGGGAGTTCTTGGAACAGAAGATGAAGATATTGTTATCCCTGCCATCAACAAAGCAAAAGAGGAAGGAATAATGGCCTTAGGGCCATATCCAGCCGATGGCCTGTTCGGAAGCGAACAGCTAAAGAACTTCGATGCCATACTTGCCATGTACCACGACCAGGGACTGGCTCCTTTCAAGGCACTTGCTTTTACCAACGGCGTAAACTACACGGCAGGCCTGCCTTTTATCCGCACATCGCCGGATCACGGAACAGCCTACGACATTGCCGGCATGAACAAGGCCGACAAGGGATCGTTCCTTAATGCAATTTACCTGGCCGTTGATGCTTTCAAGAACAGAAAGGAAAATCAAAAACTCAGCAAGAATCCGCTAAAGAATTTTAACCGTAACGAACTGGAATATAAAGAGTAAAATATATCAGTTTTTTAAAGGAAGGGAGCATGGTTTTATGACCATGCTCTTTTTTTGCCCAAACGGAGTTTTTATGCAAGACTTAAAATGCATTCTCTAAAGGTCAAAAAAATCATTTTTTCACTTTTACAGAAGTGAATATTTTCAGATTTTTCACTTTACCAAAAGTGATTTTGTACTAAAACGGGAATTCGTCCGTCTCTTCGTATTCCAGTTTCTCTTCTTTAGGGTTCTCCGCCAGTTTGTGTTCCTTGTTTGCAACCACAAAAATTGCCTTATGAGGGTCAGTGGCAGGGCAGGCATACTCACAGGCACCACAACCGATACATATATCCGGGTTTATCTCCGGTGCAGTCAGCCCTGTATTCTTGTACGGTACCATCTTCACCGCCTGAGTAGGACAGTGCTCTGAGCATGATCCGCAAGCCGTTCCTTCGGATTCCACAATACAATACTCTATTTGCAAATAAACCTGTCCCAGCTGGGTAAGATGCTTCTCCTCCTGTGGCAGTTCGATAATGGCACCCGTAGGACAAACCTCCCCGCACTTGTGGCAATCGAAATTGCAGAAATAAGCATCGTAATCCATCTGCGGAACATCAATGCCGCTCAACCCATAATCCAGGAACGAGGGTTGCAATACTTTTGTCGGGCAGGCAGACACACACAGGTGACATGCGACACACCGGTCGATTAGATGCCGGATGGAACCCACTCCGGGAGGTGCTACAGGGCCCCGATCGTAAAACGGATCTTTCTTCTCTTTTTCATTTGTGATCTTTTCCGCTGCTTTTTTTGGCAAGGCAAGTGCCTTTGATGCTGCCAACCCGGCTATGGCTGTGATGAACAACCTGCGCTCAAGGCCTTTTTTTATCTTCAACGGCTTGGTACCTGGCTTGGCAACCTGCACCGGTTTCATCTTATGTTTGTTGTAACCAATGCTACTGACTTCACATACAGGCATGCAATCGTAACAACTGATACACCGCGTTTCGTCAACTTCCATATTTTTTATGTCAATGCAGTTGGCCTTACATACCGCCTGACATTTTCCGCACTGTGTACACGATGACTGAGCAATTTTTATTTTAAAGAATGAATACTTCGAAAGCCATCCGAGAAACGTTCCAACAGGGCAGACTGAATTGCAGTAAAGCCGGCCGCCGGTGCCTGCCATGTACGTTACAAGAAACAGCATCCCTGCCGCAAAAATGAACCCGATCAGACTGAAAGGGCTGTACTCCATGTTGTGCAGCCCCAAAAAGGGAATATGGTAAAGCAAGTCGTTTACAAACAACAATACCGGCTGGTACAGATGCGTTGCCATTCGGCCAAAAATGGCATACGGATCCAGCAGGTTCAGGAGCAAAACAGAATTAAAAGCAATAAAAAGTATAGTAAGAACAAGAATGGAATATCGTAAAAAGTTCAATGCCTTTTTAAAACGAAGTCTCTGTTTCGGCCCAAACTTACGCCTGAAAAATATAACTATATCCTGCCAGATACCGAGAGGACAAATTGTAGAACAATAAATGCGCCCACCCAGAAAAGTCATCAGTATGACAACAATAAAACCAACTGAAAGAACAGTGCCAGGTGTGAAGAATTTCAGCGCCGAAGGCACAAACTGCAGGTACAATGCACTGTTCTGGATACTGGAAGGCAGGTTTCCCTTAACATCGGAAAAAGATACAATAACAGCTGCAAAAAAGAGTACGGCAACCAGTACTCTTATTTTTTTCAGGTATTTCTGCATATAAAAATCTGTTTACGATAACTTCGCCTGTAGCAAAACCTTTTTAATTTTTAATGCCCCACTATCAGTCTGAAAAAGGGTTATACCGTTATCCTTTTAATGTTCAGTGACTTCAAGTCCATGGTACCTACACCAAGCTCCTGTGCCAGTTCTATATGCTTTACTTTGGCTGTATCAACGCCAAAGATCTTAGTGGCAGCAGTATCGGCAGCAACCATATCCGTTGAAAGTATCTGATACTTCATGTTCACCACATCGGCAACAGAAACACCACGCGGGCCGTTACGCTTCATCACGTTGTAGCCGTCAATAACATTAAGGTCCGGCTTACGGTATGTGGCAAAGTCGGCAATGCACTGATGAAGGTCATGTTTGTGCCACCATCCCCTGTTCCACACTATTCCCATCAGGTTTTTCATTGAAAGTGACATCGTTGCACCACCATGATTTTTCAAAACAGGGACATTGATAAACACATCGGCACTCATCACAAGCTCATGAACCGTAGTCTCTTTAAGCGATTTGCCTTTATTTATCGCAACAGGTTTGTACATCTTTTTGTCTTTCCCCGAGACCATCTTGCCGCCGGCACTTTTTACAGCTTCCTCTATCCCGCTGTTCTTGTAGCAGCGTGTCCACTCGTCACAGGTGTTATCAAAAACAAGCACCTCTTTGGCTCCTGCTTTTTTACAGTGTTCCACTATCTTTCCTACAAGTAAAGGATTAGTATCCGCTGCCCTCTCAGGTGGAGTGTCCCACCCGATGTTGGGCTTGACCACGACCACATCTCCGGGTTTTACGAACCTCGACATGCCTCCCATCGCTTCAATCCCTTTCTCGAACATTCCATCAGGCCCGCCGCCTTTCACTGCAACCATATCTACCGGACCGTCTGCCTGCTTCTCTTCACCAAACACCTCGGTGAATCCCACTGTGCTCACCAACACCCCCGAGGCTACCGATGCCCCTACTGTCTTCTGTATAAAATCCCTTCTTTTCATAATTTCCATTTTTTTACAAGATATAAAAAAACTCAATTCGGCCGTTTAAAATCATTCTAAACTAATGTGTGCTTGCAATTTATACTTTTAAAAACATGCTCCCTTTTTTATAACACATTTTATATCGTTTTGTTTGATAGCCCGAATTGAGCATCAACAATGAGGATTGCCTCCTAATGAGTTTCCATGACATAAAAAATGTTTGATGCCCATTTGGCAAACAAGAGGAAGAATTTTAGATGACATCCGGTCTTCAGCCATGACTGAAAATGGATAATTGAGGGTATTTTTTTAGTAAAAACAGGCAACGGTTAATCCATCTCCAACATCCCAGGATTCTCATTGAACCACTCCACAAAGGCCTTAAGGCCTTCCTCAAGCGGAGTCTTCGGATCGTACCCAAACATCTTCTTTGCCTTCCTGATATCGGCATAGGTGATGTTCACGTCACCCGGCTGCATCGGTTTGCGTTCAATGACCGGAATCTTACCCGTTGCTTTTCCAATGGCATTGATCAAATCGATGAGTTTAACAGGATGATTATGTCCTAAGTTGACCGTATCAAAAACATTGTCATTTTCAATAATGTATTCCAATGCACCGGTAATGCCGGTCACAGTATCTTTCACATAAGTGTAATCACGCGACGTGGAGCCATCTCCAAACATGGGAATAGGTTCGCCCCTGTACATCATCTTGATGAATTTGTGGATCGCCAGGTCCGGACGCTGGCGGGGCCCGAACACGGTAAAAAAGCGGAGGTTCAGGATATCCATTCCGTAAAGGTGATGATAGGTATGGTTCTGAAGCTCACATGCTTTTTTGGTAAAAGCATACGGCGAAATGGGATTGTTCACATCAAGCGACTCGCTCCACGGCGTGTCGGGATTGTTGCCGTAAACAGATGAAGAACTGGCAAACAGCATTTTCCTGATGCCGGCATCCTTCATCACGTCAAGAATGTTCTGTGTGACGGATATATTATTGTCGATGTACGACTTAGGATCTTTTATCGACGGCCTCACGCCTGCCTTTCCTGCCAGATGTATTACTACCCCCACATCGGAAAACGCCGGAGCAAGCAGGTCCTTGTCCTTCAGGTCAACCTCGAAAAAAGTATATCTCTCATGCCCGAGATTGACATTGTGATTGTATATCTTGTACTCCTTCCGGTAAAACGGATCGAAGTTATCAATTCCGGTAACATGATATCCCTGCTCAAGCAGATGTTCACAAAGATGAGAACCTATGAACCCGGCACTGCCGGTAACCAAAACTTTCTTCATTTTATTACTTTCTGAATGCTTTATCTGAGTAAACTTAATAAAAAAGAGCTTAAGGAATTAGCCTGTCGTTAATAAAAATGAATATTTTTGACAAGTGAACTTTAATATAATTCAGATGCGTGCAGGCAAAGGATATGTTTTTTTATTGACAGCTCTCCTTTTTTCCATTGGCGGATATGGGTACGGCCAACAGATAACGCTAAAAGGTATAGTGCTTGACAGCATCACAAAACAACCTTTACCCTATGCTACCGTGGCCGTAAAAGACAACCTGCTTGGCACCGCAAC
Source organism: Marinilabiliaceae bacterium (assembly GCA_027034005.1). Taxonomy (GTDB): domain Bacteria; phylum Bacteroidota; class Bacteroidia; order Bacteroidales; family Marinilabiliaceae; genus JAADEM01. Next base: position 9,592 of record JALVJU010000614.1, on the reverse strand, counting down.
AAACAGTGACGGACAATTTATCCTCGAACTGCCGAAAACATTCTCCGATTCAATCCTTCTCTGCTCCTACATGGGGTACAAAACATACAGCACAAAAGTTTCTGCACTGGAAGCCGGGGATACTATACTTCTTGTCAAAGAGCCGTTTTCGCTTGGCGAGGTCACTGTAACGCCTGACTCGCCCTGGGATTATGTGAGAAAAGCAATGATGAGCATCCCGAAGAACTATGCAGAAAAACCATACATGAGCAGAGGATACTACAGCGAATACCTGAGTGAAAATGAAGTATACCTGAAATATTCGGAAGCAATAGTGGAGTCCTGGTATCCTCCGTATGGCAAAAATGACACCATCAGGGCAAAGGTACTTAAAGCAAGAAGGATTGACGGACTGGGACATATAAAGTTCAAACGGAAAATGATAGAAAAAAATTATGCCAAAGAAAAAAAGAGAACTGAAAGGAAAGGTGAAGAGTGGGAAGGTAAAGATAATATTGATGAAGAGATAATATCCTCTACTTTCGGCGGCCCTGAACTGATCCTCGAAGAAGACCCTTTGCGCGATACTGCCTCGTTCCTTAATATGAAAAACAGGAAGTATTTTATTTATGAAATTGCCGGATATACCTGGAGATATGAGCAACAGGTGATAATTATCGGATTTAAGAGCAAAAAGATCTACGAGCATCAAAGAATGACCGGGAAGGTCTATATCTCGCTGGCATCAAATGCCATACTTGCAATTGATTACAACAGTGAAGTTAAAATACCTGTACTGATTAAACCTGTTTTGTTTTTGTTTGGCATTGGCATAAAAAATCCCCAAATACATGTCTACGCGCAATATCGGCCCGTGAGGGGCAAGTGGTACCTTAACGACTACACTATCAATGCTGTTTTTTTGCTGATAGATAAAAAGATGTTCGGAAAAAATGAGGAGAGTGGTTTCAAATTGCACATATCACTTGTAAACGAGAAATTCGATTTCGACAACGTGAAAAAGATCCCGGACAACGAAAGAATGAAAATTGACAAACCACTTTACGAACAGGTTGAACCCGATCCTGATTTCTGGGAAAATTACAAAGTGGCACGACCGGCAGGGATAAATGAGTAGAAAAGTACTTACAAGCACTTCCTGTCAAACAGGTCAACTTTGATTTCCCCGTTTCACAAAACTTTCTGCTAAAAGACAAAATCCATAAAATGACAATGTGTTTTAAAGAAGCAATATTATTGTACCGATCTCACAAACTGCTTCTTGATGTATTTGGTGCACACAAGACAAAACCGTATACATGACTAAACATAGCCCCATGGGGGCGTAACAATGTTTGCCCCGTCCGCAAGGACGGGGATAGGGATCACGAAAATCAAACGTGGTTGGCGGGATTTTTGACGCGCAGCATTCAAAAATCATGACAACCGCAACACGCGACTGATTGGGGAAAAGAGGATTTTGTCGTACACCCAAAGCTATTTTCATAATTTTATGTCTGAGGAATTAAGTATCTTTGCACTCTGAAAATTCATGTCCTGCCAAAGCAGGAATATGTGAGAATGAACATTGTTGAATATGGAGAATATCAGAAACTTTTGCATAATTGCCCATATCGACCATGGTAAAAGTACCCTGGCCGACCGCCTTTTGGAATACACCCATACCGTATCACAGAAAGACCTGCAGGAACAGGTTCTTGACGATATGGACCTGGAGCGGGAAAGAGGCATCACCATAAAAAGCCATGCCATACAGATGGATTATGAGCTTAATGATGAGAAGTATGTCCTGAACCTGATCGACACCCCGGGGCACGTGGACTTTTCCTATGAGGTTTCGCGTTCCATAGCAGCCTGTGAGGGAGCACTGCTTATCGTCGATGCTACTCAGGGAATACAGGCACAAACCATATCAAACCTTTATCAGGCCATCGAACACGACCTTGAGATCATCCCGGTCCTGAACAAAATGGACCTTCCCAATGCCATGCCCGAAGAGGTGGAAGATCAGATAGTGGAGCTTATAGGCTGTGACCGCAGCGACATAATCCGTGCAAGTGGAAAGACCGGAGAAGGAGTGGATGAAATACTGAAAGAGATCGTTCACAAAATACCACCTCCTACAGGAGATCCCAAAGCTCCTCTTCAGTGCCTTATATTCGACTCTGTGTTCAACCCTTTCAGAGGAATAATCGCATACTTCAAGATAGTGAATGGAGAGATAGGCAAGGGAGACCTTGTAAAGTTTGTTGCCACCGGCAAAGAGTACAATGCCGATGAAGTAGGAGTTCTCCGTCTGGGGCTCGAACCGCGAAAAAAATTAAGCACCGGCGATGTAGGATACATCATCTCCGGAATAAAATCAAGTAAAGAAGTAAAGGTGGGTGATACCATTACTCATGTGAAGCGTCCGTGCGAGAGTGCAATCGAAGGCTTCGAGGAAGTTAAGCCTATGGTGTTTGCAGGTGTTTATCCCATAGATACCGAGGATTATGAAGACCTAAGGGCATCGATGGAGAAACTGCAGCTTAACGATGCATCCCTCACCTACGAGCCTGAATCATCAGCAGCACTTGGTTTTGGTTTCCGGTGCGGATTCCTCGGCCTGCTGCACATGGAGATCATTCAGGAGCGGCTTGACAGGGAATTCAACATGAACGTTATCACTACCGTGCCGAACGTACCTTACTACGCTCACACTAAAAAAGGTGAAGTGATTGAAGTGCATACTCCTTCGGCACTGCCGGAACCTACCGTTCTGGAACATGTTGACGAGCCTTACATACGTGCTCAGATAATCACTAAGTCGGAATATATCGGGCCTATCATGACCCTCTGCCTCGGGAAACGGGGAGAGCTCATGAAACAGCATTATCTCAGCAGCGACCGTGTTGAACTGGAGTTTGACATGCCGCTTGCCGAGATCGTATTTGATTTTTACGACAAGCTGAAAAGCATCTCGAAAGGATATGCATCATTCGATTATCATCCTATCGATTACCGCCCGGCAAAACTTGTCAAGCTCGACATCCTGCTGAACGGCGAATCTGTGGATGCCCTGTCGTCGCTTATCCACTTCGACAACGCATATACGCTTGGGCGTAAAATGTGTGAAAAGCTGAAAGAACTTATCCCTCGCCAGCAGTTCGACATTGCCATTCAGGCAGCTATCGGAGCAAAAATAATCGCACGCGAAACCGTTAAGGCAGTACGTAAAGATGTTACGGCAAAGTGTTACGGAGGTGACATCAGCCGGAAGCGAAAATTACTGGAAAAGCAGAAAAAGGGCAAGAAAAGAATGAAACAGATAGGGAATGTAGAAGTACCGCAAAAAGCATTCCTTGCAGTCCTAAAACTAGACTAAAAAGAATACAGCGGAAGCGAGGGTATCGCTATGAGCGATGCCCTCGCTTACATAATATCTTACATTACAAGCTTATATCCTTTTCCGTGAACATTGATGATAGCCACTGACTCTTCACCTTTCAGGTGCTTACGAAGTTTGGTGATGTAAACATCCATGCTTCGTGCATTGAAGTAGTTATCGTCAACCCAGATGGTCTTAAGCGCAAAATTACGCTCAAGAACTTTGTTTGCATTGATACAAAGAAGCTTCAGTAATTCTGATTCTTTTGTAGTAAGCTTGACCACATCGCCAGTCTCCTCATTTATCAATTGCTGCTTTTGAGTATCAAACTTGTACTTTCCAAGCTGATAAACTTCCTGTGCAACATTTGATCCCACCGTCCTGCGAAGGATTGCCTCGATACGGAACAACAACTCTTCCATACTGAATGGTTTGGTGATGTAATCGTCAGCGCCGATCTTAAATCCCTGAACGATATCTTCCTTCATCGATTTTGCGGTCAGGAAAATAATAGGAATGTCAGGATTAACCATACGAACCTCTTTCGCAAGAGTGAATCCGTCTTTCTTCGGCATCATCACATCGAAGATGCACAGATCATATTTTTTATTCATAAAGGCATTGTATCCCTCTTCACCATTAGGAAGCAGGTCGGTCTCATAGCCCTTGGCCTCCAAATATTCACGCAATAACATACCCAGGTTTTCGTCGTCCTCTGTTAAAAGGATCTTGTACTCTTTTTCCATTTTTAATTGTTTTTTAGGGGTAAGTATATTTCAAATTTAGTTCCTACATCTATTTCACTCTCTACAGAGATCTGTCCGCCATGGTCATCCACTATCTTTTTCACATATGCCAGGCCAAGGCCGAAACCTTTTACGTCATGCACGTTTCCTGTCGGTACGCGGTAAAATTTCTCAAATATCCTCTTCACATTCTCCTTTGAGATACCCATGCCATTATCTTTAACAGATATCACCACCCCTTTGTTCTTATTCCAGGTTTTTACATACAGAACCGGGGTGCCTTTTCTGTATTTCACCGCATTATCGAGCAAGTTAAAAATAACATTTGTAAAATGCACCTCATCTGCCAAAACAATGCTGTTTTTTGCATCTAATTTTTCATTTATCTTTCCCTGCAGGTTCTCAACCTTCAATCTGAAATTCTTTGTAACCTGGTGTATCACCTCGTTTACGTCCACTTCTTTGAATTTCAGGCTGGCTTTTCCTTTATCAAAGATAGCCATTTGCAGGATTTTTTCAACCTGATAACTCAATCGTTTACTCTCATCCTGAATTACACTCGATATTTGCTGGAGGGTTTTGGGCGTTTTCGACACGCTTCCGTCCTTCAACATCTGCGATGCAAGCGAGATCGTAGAGATGGGAGTTTTAAACTCATGGGTCATATTATTTATGAAATCATTCTTTATCTCATCAAATCTTTTTTGCCTGAAGATAATGATTATAGTGAATATCGACACCAAAATCACCATTAAGGTAAATATTGCAGACGGAACTACCAACTCCATCGACTTTAAAAGATAGTTCGGATGTTTTGGAAAGTACAGATGAATGTAGTTAGCCTTGGCCAGCTGATCGTTCGGAAACAGACGTTTTTTGTATATATGTGATTTCTTATCAGGATTGTATCCTGATGACTTGATCACAACATCGCCCTTCGAATTTACAATACCGAATTCAAAAGGAAGCCGGATACCGTTATCGTCAAAGGCATGAAACAGCAGCCCCTCGATGTTCATATTCTGAAGCCTTTTCTCAATAGGCTTCTCCTCGAATATCGATTTCAGCGCCTGGTTCTTTTCCTCCATCTCCGACCTGCGCTCGTTCAGTATGTTTATCATTGCACTGGTGAGCGCCTCCTCGTGCCCGTGGGGATTGAACGATGTATAACCGTTGTAGTTCATCACCAGAGAATCTTTCTTGTAAGTAGAAAGATTAAAATGGCCTGAATAATCAAGACTGAAAGATAGCCTGTAATCGTTACTGCCTGAACTTAAGTTGCCGTTCGACCTGTTCTTGTAATACTTATTGTCGTGCCTCAGCACATGAGGCACTTTATTGAAAATATTGTTAAAGTAATTATGAGTGTATGATTTTATGCGTGAGGCCTCATTCTTTTCAAGTCTCTGTACCACCCTTTGCATACTTGCCCTTACATGCTGATCAAACTGCTCCTCCTTCAATTTTGTTGCGCTCAGTATCCATATTGTCTGGTAATAAATAGAACCAAACAATGCCAGCGCCAGCACCACAGAGAGTATTAAAATAAATCGTCTGCTCATAACTAACAAAAATAGCAACATGGATCAAATAGCTGTCATGCTTTAACAATCATTAACAGCTATTTCACAACAATTAATTCACTTATCTAACATTCATTAGACATATGAAGATACAGGCTTCACAACAAAAGATCTGCCAAAGATATCCTGTGATTTTGAAATGTTAATTTGACAGATAAATTATTTGCATATAGAAATTAAATTTGCAGAATTAAAACACAAAACTGCATTATTGAGACAATAAGCAGAGGGCCTAAAATTTGCGGTTCACTTCCCGGACACTTCCTTTAATGCTTTTCGGGCGGCATTCTGCTGTGCCTCTTTTTTTGAAGCTCCTTTACCCTCCCCTATTTTTTCACCGTCAAAAGAAGCATAGGAGATAAACAGCGGGGAGCTGTAATCTGATGAGTGGTGTTCTTCGGTGATAAAATTCACGCTTTTTTTATACTTCTGTGCCCACTCTATCAACAATGACTTGTAATTAGTGTCTTTCCTGATCAGCTTTTCGATGTCAATATATTTTCCAATAAGCTTAGTATTTATAAACTTACTGCAGTCATCAAAACCGTAATCGAGGAATACTGCACCTATGACAGCCTCAAGGGCATCACCCAGCACATGTGTCTGCCTGGGATCGGTCTGCAGGTTTGTTGCAAGCATTTCGGCAAGTCCCATGGAGTAAGCAATCTCGTTCAGGTGGCTCCTGCTCACTATCCGGGAGCGGGTTTTTGTCAGGAAACCTTCACTGCCTTTGGGATATCGTAGATAAAGTTCGTTGGCAATAATGGCACCCAGCACGGCATCGCCGAGATATTCAAGTCTTTCATTGTTTATCAGCCTGCCGTCATCGGATTTTATCATTGCCGATTTATGCGTGAGGGCCAGCCGGTAAAGTGAAATATTTCTCGGCCTTAGTCCGGTAAGCATCCATATAGAAAAATAAAACTTTTTTCCCCTGGGGGAAAAAAGTTTTACCAGTTTCATTATCGGGCTAAACACAATTTATTCTATTGCTTTAAATAGAACAGAAGCATTGTGCCCGCCAAAACCAAATGTATTTGAAATGGCAACATTAACTTCTCTTTCCTGAGCTTTGTTAAAGGTAAAGTTAAGTTTGTTGTCAATCTCGGGATCATCTCCAAAATGGTTGATCGTTGGAGGTACAATGTTATTGTTGATGGTAAGTATCGATATTATGGATTCAATAGCCCCGGCAGCACCAAGCAGGTGTCCTGTCATCGATTTCGTTGAGCTGATATTCAGTTTGTAGGCATGATCGCCAAAAACCTCTTTTATAGCTAACGCTTCCGATATGTCACCACGCGGCGTTGCTGTCCCGTGAACATTGATATAATCCACGGCATCGGCCGGAGTGTTGTTGTCCTCCAGTGCATGCTGCATAACCTTGATAGCTCCCAGTCCTTCAGGATGAGGGGCTGTCAGGTGATATGCGTCTGCAGTCATACCGGCACCAATTATCTCACAATAAATTTTTGCTCCACGCTTTACAGCATGTTCGTATTCCTCCAGAATAAGAGAAGCACCACCTTCTCCCATTACAAACCCGTCCCTGTCCTTATCGAACGGGCGGGATGCAGTCTTGGGGTCGTCATTACGTGTTGACAAGGCCTGCATTGAATTAAATCCGCCAACTCCGGCTTCATTAATCGCAGCCTCCGAACCACCTGTGACGAAAATGTCTGCTTTACCCAAGCGTATGAGATTATAAGCATCTCCAATGGCATGGGTTGAAGAGGCACAGGCTGATATAGTTCCGTAATTAGGCCCTCTGAAGCCGTATTTCATTGATATCTGCCCGGGGGCGATATCTGCGATCATCTTCGGGATAAAGAACGGACTAAAACGGGGAACACCATTCCCCTTAGCAAAGCCTGCTGCTTCATCAAGAAAAGTTATAATCCCTCCTATTCCGGCACCCCAGATAACACCAACCCTGTCAGGGTCAAAGTTCTCAAGATCAAAGTCTGAATCCTTTATCGCCTGCTCGGCAGCTATCAGAGCATACTGGGCAAACGGGTCAAGTTTACGGACCTCTTTCCGGTCGAAATAGTCGGTAGGATTATAATCTTTTACTTCACAAGCAAATTTCGTCTTAAAATGAGTGGTGTCAAAACGAGTAATGGGTGCAGCCCCACTCATTCCGTCAATGAGGTTTTTCCAGGTCTCATCAACGGTCTTACCTAACGGGGTAATAGCACCCAACCCCGTAACAACTACTCTTTTTAACTGCATAACAATCTTTTGATTTGCCTGACTTTTTACTTGGCGTTCTCTTCGATGTACTTGATAGCATCACCTACTGTGCCAATGTTTTCAGCTTGATCATCAGGAATAGCGATATTGAATTCTTTTTCAAATTCCATTATCAGTTCCACGGTGTCAAGTGAGTCAGCTCCAAGGTCATTAGTGAAGCTTGCTTCAGGTGTAACTTCTGTCTCGTCTACTCCCAACTTGTCTACAATAATTGCTTTTACTCTAGATGCAATGTCCGACATAGCTTAAAAATTTAAATTAATACTAGATTAAATAGATTGAATTTCTCTGCAAAGAAATAAATTTGCGTATAATAATTCAAATATCCCATAAAGAAATGTGAAAAAATAATCGTTTTTACTACTTTTAAACGTTTTTTATTACATAATTGTTCAACAAATAAACTGTTAAAAATGAATAACATAATCCTTTTTGCATCTGGCTCAGGAACTAATGTGGAAAATATTGTGAATTTTTTCAAAAACAACCCCGATATCAACATTTCATACGTTTTCACGAACAATCCTGATGCATATGTTATTCAAAGGGCCAAAAAGCTGAATATCCCCGTCAGGATATTTAACAGGGATGACTTTTACAAAAACAATGCTATACTTAACACACTAAAAGAGCTTAATCCGGGCCTGATTGTTCTTGCCGGGTTTCTTTGGCTTATCCCTGCCGGCATCATCTCTGCCTTCCCCGGCAGGATGATCAACATACATCCCGCACTTTTACCAAAATACGGAGGCAAAGGAATGTATGGCAGCAGGGTTCACGAAGCCGTGGTGCAGAATGGCGAAAAAGAATCAGGTATAACTATTCATTATGTGAACGAAAAATATGACGATGGGAATATCATTTTTCAGGCAAAATGCGAAGTCCTGCCAACTGACAAACCCGAAGATGTAGCTGAAAAAGTCCACAAACTTGAATATGAACATTTCCCCAAAGTGATAGAAAAACTTCTTACTGAATAGTGTTCTTTTTCAACATTCCCTTTTTCACCCCGGCATCAGAAACTGTAATAGAGAATAAATGATATACGGTTGGCCGTTCCCGATTCCTTGTTTTTATTCACTCTGGAGCCAAAAGAGTATTCAGCACCTGCCCTGAAACCGCTTGTCACATCCCAGAATGTATTTACCGAAAAATAAGCGCTAAAATTAAATGCATCATCAGGCTGAAAATCGAAATTCTTGACCGAAACAAATCCCGGGATCAAAAAGAATAAATGTTTTCTCTCCAACCATACATTAATGACACAAAGCCTCCAAATACCGTGAGAGGCACATACTCGCCTGTCAGGGGGTTTATGACCATGTCACTACCCGTTCCCCTCAGAGACATTATGTAACGGGAAATTCCGCGTCCTCCTACAAGTTGAAATAACAAACGTAGATACTTCTTTATGTCATATCTGCCACTTAGCAATCCTCCTATGCCAATTGCTGATGAAGACTGTTCAACACTGTTTTTGGCACCAAGACTTCTGAACACCAGTGCCCCCTGAAGATGCAGGGAAATCGCTTTTAAAAATACACAAGAACGATTACGGATGAACGAATTTAATCAGCAATCGTTTTTGTAAGCATTGGCGTGAAACCAGACACTGCAAATTTTTATACATTTCACACCGTAAT
>JALVJU010000613.1 GCA_027034005.1 Marinilabiliaceae bacterium | reverse complement strand
AAATGAACTTAAAAGATATATTAACGCCTTTTACGGCCTGGTCGAGAGTTGTAAAAGATCCTGTTACGATAAAAGATCCGTTGAGCAGGGAGGGAGCACCACGTTACCGCGGTTTCCACGACAACGATGTGGATACATGTATTGGCTGCGGAACCTGTGAGGCTATCTGTGAGAATGAGGCCATTGACCTTGTTCCCGTTGAAGGCATTGAAACAAAGGATGGTGACAGCGGACTTCGTCCCAAGATCGACTATGGACGTTGTTGCTGGTGTGCTCTTTGTGTGGATATCTGTACAACCAACTCTCTCCGCCTTACCAATGAGTTCAAGTGGGTTGATACAGACCCTGACAATTTCCGTTTCATTCCGGGTGTTGACGAGAAGGAGTGGTACAAGAAAGAGGAAGGCTGGAGAAAGCCTGAGCCGAACTACCACTTCTATCCGCAGGAGCGTGTCAAGATGGAAGAGCTTGGGCCGGAAGAGCGCAGTGATTCATTCATCGAATTTGTAAAAGGTTACTCAAAAGAACAGGCTCAGCAGGAGGCAGACCGTTGTGTAGAGTGCGGTATCTGCATCGGAACCTGTCCTGCGCACATGGGTATCCCCGAATATATCAAAGCAGTGCGTAACGATGACATGGAAGAAGGCCTTCGTATCCTTTACGAAACAAACCCCCTTCCGGAGATTTGCGGACGTATCTGTACTCATAAATGTGAGACTGTTTGTTCTGTTGGTATCAACGGAGATCCGTTGTCTATCCGCTGGCTGAAGCGTTACATCGCCGACCAGGTGCCTTCTGAGCAGTATCATGAGATACTTGACACTAAAAAGATATACAAAGACAACAAGAAGGTTGCCATCATTGGTGCAGGCCCTGCCGGATTGTCAGCCGCTTACTACCTCTCATTGCTGGGACACAATGTTACTATATTTGAGAAACTTGACAAGCCCGGCGGTATGATGCGCTACGGTATCCCTGAATATCGCCTGCCTTATGACCAGATTGATAAAGATGTAGATTACATATTGTCACTTGGTGTAGGGTTGAAGACTAATACCAATGTTGACGAGAAGATGTTCAAGAAACTGCAGAAAGATTATGACGCAGTGTTTGTAAGTACAGGTCTGCACCTTGGACGTTCAACACGTATCCCGGGATCTGACCACGAGCATGTGTTCCAGTCAATCGACCTTCTGCGTAAGATTACTGCCGGAGAAGAGATCATGGTTCCAGAAAAGATCGTTGTTATCGGTGGTGGTAACGTGGCAATGGATATTACACGTTCACTTGCCCGTCTGCAAAGATCCAAGTATGGTAAGGTTCAGATTATCACTACTTCGCTTGAGAGTGAAGAGGAAATGCCGGCAGACCGTGAAGAGGTTGTTGAAGCACGAGAAGAAGGAGCTACTATCAATCCGGGCTGGGGACCAAAAGAGATCGAGATCGTTGACGGTAAGATCAAAGGATTGCATGTGGTTAAAGTTCTATCGGTATTTGATGAAGATCACCGTTTCAATCCTAAGTTTGACGAAGAGAACAAGAATTTCTTTGAGGGAGATATGGTTGTTGAGTCTATCGGACAAGCACCTGATCTGTCATACATTCCTGAAGATGTTGCCGAAAAACTTGAAAGAGGCCCGCGCGGCCGTTATGTTATCAGTGAGTACAACCAGACAACTGTTGACTGGCTGTTTGCCGGTGGTGACATTGTTGTAGGTCCTGACGTGATCCATGGTATTGCTGACGGACACAAGGCAGCTGTTGGCATCGACAACTATCTGAATAGCCTGGATAAGAAAAAATAAAACACAGATGTTATCATAGATAGAAAAATATTTGTATTTTTAGTTAAATAAATTCCTATCCGAAAACATCATTAAAAATAAAGAAAATGAAAGTAGAAGATATATTAAAGAAAAAAGGCGATATGCCTTTGATCACTATCGATAAAGACATGAAAGCCATCAAGGCCGTTGGAGTACTTGATGAGAAAAAAATAGGCGCCCTGATCGTTGTTGATAAAGACGACTCTGTTGTGGGTATCGTTTCTGAAAGGGACTTCCTGTACAAAGCATACAAGTATCTTGAAGAAAAGGGTGTGGGGTATTTTTCGGTAGGCGATCTGATGACTCCTGTCGAAAAGATTTATGTGGCACAAAAGACCGATAAGCCACAGGATGTCATGAAGCTGATGCTTAAGAAAAGGATACGTCACGTACCTATAATGGACAATGAAGTTATTGTAGGTATAATCTCTATAGGTGACCTTCTGAGTTATCTTCTTGAAAAATATGAAGAGGAAGCGTTCCTTCTTCGTGAACATATCAAGAATCCCATGGGAGTTCACATTTACGGTGATAACAAGTAAGATTTTATCATTTCAGATATTAATAACCCTCGCTATTATAGCGGGGGTTTTTTATTGGTAAACGAAGGTTCAGAGCCATTTTTTAGAACAATATGCTATGCTTTAAACCAGCAATTCCGCAACAACATAATTTTTAGATTGATTAAAGT
>JALVJU010000612.1 GCA_027034005.1 Marinilabiliaceae bacterium | reverse complement strand
TTGAAAAAGCCAGGGCCGACAAGCAGGCAGCCATAGCATTCTTTAATTATTTGATGGGGAAATAACAGCCCCCTCCAACTCCCCCAACAGGGGGAGAGTGTAAAATACAAAAACAACCATTCCTTTCTCTCCTCCCCCTCAAGGGGGAGGCTGGGAGGGGGCTAATTTAAAATAGTCATGAAACTAACAGAAACATTAAAACAGAACTACAAGCTGATACTGATAGTATTGGCAGCAGGAATAATACTCGGATGGCTGGTAAGCCCGTCATCGGGAGGCAGCAGCACTGCCGAAGATGCCCATCAACACATTGAGTCCGCCGGGGCGGAGCAGTTATGGACATGCTCAATGCACCCGCAGATAAAGCAAAATCATCCGGGCAACTGCCCGATATGCGGCATGGAGCTGATACCTCTCACGCAGGAGACTTCCACCAAACAGGAAACCGATCCTAATGAGATACAGATGACTGAAGATGCCATGAAACTGGCCGAGATACAAACAGTGACCGTGCGCCGCGGCAAGCCGGACAAGGATGTTATCCTTCAGGGAAAAGTAAGGGCCGACGAGCGTAACATCGCAAAACTGACCGCCCGTTTTGGCGGCAGGATAGAAAAACTGTTCGTAAACTTTACAGGGCAGGATGTGAGAAAAGGCGAAAAACTGGGAGTCATCTACTCTCCCGACCTCATCACAGCCCAACGCGAACTTCTCGAAGCTGCCAGGTACAAAGATACCAATCCGTCATTTTACAAGGCCTCAAGAAGCAAACTGAAACTTTGGGATTTGACCGAAGCACAGATAGATGCTTTAGAGAACAGCGGTGATCCCGTCGTTTATTTTGACATCCTTTCGCCCATTTCAGGTACTGTTAAAAAGCGTAACGTAACCTCAGGCGACTATGTAAAAGAGGGTGCTCCTCTGTTCGAGGTAATCGACCTCTCGAGGGTGTGGATATTGTTCGATGCTTATGAAACCGACCTGCCCTGGATAAGCATTGGCGATGAGATAGATTTCACCGTACAGGCCCTTCCGGCAGAAAAGTTTAAGGGGAAAGTATCTTTCGTCGATCCTTTGCTCGACCCAAAAACAAGAGTGGCAAAGGTGAGGGTTACCTCATCAAACCCTAAAAATCGGCTTAAACCGGAGATGTTCACTAACGGGACTCTCATATCTAAAAAGGCCGAACGCGAAGATGTTCTTCTGATACCCAAAACATCTGTACTTTGGACGGGCAAACGTGCCGTTGTGTACGTAAAGGTCCCCGACAGGGAGATCCCTTCGTTCATCTACCACGAGATAACACTCGGCCCCAAAGCCGGCGACTACTACGTTGTTGCCGACGGACTGAAAGAGGGTGAAGTGATCGCTGCAAACGGAGTGTTCAAGATCGATGCTTCGGCACAGCTTGCCGGGAAACCGAGCATGATGAACCCCTCGGGCGGCAAGATATCAACAGGGCATAACCACGGTGGCAAAACTATGACCGATGAGGAGATGGCCGCGATGGAAGAAAAGTCAACCGATGACTCGAAGTCATCGGTTGACTCACCAGCTCCCGAAAAGTTCAAAGAGCAACTCGGCTCTCTCGTTTCAGCATACCTGAAACTGAAAGATGCATTCGTAGCTACAGACGAAGACAAAGCTTCCTATGAAGCAAAGAAAACCCTTGCCACCCTTGAAAAGGTTGACATGACCCTGCTGAAAGGGAATGCCCACATCGAGTGGATGAAGATACAGCCCGTACTGAAAAACAATCTGAACGGCATCATCCAGATGGACGGCATAGAGATGAAACGGACACACTTCAGCATCATCTCCAACGAACTGACAAAGGCAGTGGAGAAATTCGGCATCAAAACATCAAAGCCGGTTTATTTAGAGTTCTGCCCCATGGCTTTTGACAACAAAGGCGCATTCTGGCTGAGTGACACAAAAGAGATCAGGAATCCCTATTTCGGCGATAAGATGATGACCTGCGGAGAGGTGAAGAAGGAGTTTAAGTAGGGAAACCGGCCCCCTCATGCCTGGCTGCGCAGTCAGACAGGCCCGACCTCCCCGTCAGTTGACGGGGAGGAATCTTTCCTTGCTAAAATCACTACATGAAAGATTATTTCGCTTCAATTCGAATAATTCGTGACTAAACATAATTCACATGAAAACACTACTTACTTTAAGCATCGTCTTTTTATTTTCTGTCACGGCTTTTGCCCACGACGGACCACACAAAAAGACACACACCGACTCCACTAAGATGGAATCAGTGATGGAAGAACAGGGACAACAGCATGTTTCGATGATGAAAAGGGCCGAACTGGACGAGTTCCCCACACTTCACCCTCTTGTTGTCAATTTCCCGATAGTCCTTCTCGTACTGGCTTTCTTCACTCAACTACTGGCACTTTTTGTATTTAAAAAAGAGTTAAGCCTGGCAACCGGACTGCTTTTGCTTTTCGGATTCATAGGGGCACTGGTGGCTACACGGTATGTACACCCACACACTACCGGACTGAACGA
>JALVJU010000611.1 GCA_027034005.1 Marinilabiliaceae bacterium | reverse complement strand
GGTATGAGTTGTCAAAGATCTTCACCGTAGCCCCAAGCCCAAGGGCAGCCCTCGCAGAAAATTCTCCTGCAGTCCCTGCACCAAGTATCACAACCTCGGCAGGAGATATCCCTGTAATGCCGCCAAGTAAAACACCCTTGCCGTTATGTGCCTTTCCAAGGAATTCCGCAGCTATCATTATCGATGCAATGCCTTCTATCTCACTCATGCTACGAATCACGGGATAGCAGCTGTTCTCATCCTGTAGAAATTCGAAAGCAATGGCATTTACCTTTTTGCCGAGCAGTTTGACCAGCTTCTCCCTGCTTTGAGTATGAAGGTACAGAAGGGATATCACCAGTTGATCGGGCCTGAGCCACTCCGCCTCCTCGAGTGTGATCGGCGATATTTTAAGGATGACATCCGACTCGAAAACATTTTTCCTGTTTTTAACAATGGTAGCACCGCATTCGCTGAAATCATGGTCAGAAAAGTTAGCTCCGTCTCCGGCGCCTGTCTCTATCAACACGGCATGGCCGTTCTGAACAAGCAGTTCAACACCCTGAGGTGTCAAAGGAACACGATCTTCGAATTTTGACGCTTCTTTGGGAACACCAATGATAAGTCGCTTTTTCTTCCTGCCGGTCTCTAACATCTCCTCCTGGGGAAGAAGATTTGTGTTACCAAAAGAGTATTGAATAGGTTTGTTTTCCATTCCGGGTACCGAATCAATTCAAATAAAAAGTACTTTCAGAATCTAAATTTACTAAAAAATAAAATTGAATCAAATTGTTACCACTTTCACTGTGAGCGTTCGCGTGCCGTCGTCATCCTTTTTTATCAGCACATCAAGCCGTTCATCGGGAAGAATGGGCTCAATTTTTTCAGGCCATTCCATAAAACAATAATTCCCCGAAAAGATGTATTCCTCATAACCGATGTCAAGCGCTTCCTCCACGTTTTTAAGTCTGTAGAAATCGAAATGATAGATTATCGTATCATTATCCCCGGTGTGATATTCGTTCACAATGGCAAAACTGGGACTGTTCACCTCATCCTCCACTCCCATCGCCTTGCACAGGGCTTTTATGAAAGTTGTCTTGCCCACTCCCATCTCACCATAAAATGCCACGATACGGTACTCTCCATAATTTTCAAGAAATTCCCCGGCAACATCATCAATCTTATCCGGTGATTCTATTTTGAAGTTTTTCATAGAAAAATACTTTCATTCGAAATATGTAAAAGAGAAAAACGAATTTGATTACAAATGTCAATTAAAATTGTTCAAGATATGGTCTATTTGTTTTCTATTTTCCGGAAGATAGTTTATTGCAATATCCCATATAATTTCGTAATCAACGCCAAAATATTCATGTGTAACTTTGTTTCTCAAAAGATACATTTCATCCCAGGGAATATCCGGAAACATATCTTTAATTTCTTCAGGAATATTTTTAGACGCTTCACCTATAATCTCAAAATTACGGATAACGGCATCAACAGTTTTATAATCCCTTTTAATTTCTATAAAACTAAGACCGTGAGTATATTCGGCAACTCTGGTCATTGCCATCTGAATGTCTTCAAGATACATCCTATAGGTCCGGGCATTCTTTTTCATACCCTATACGTAGTTAACCTTTTGAAGAATATTGTCCCTGATCTGTTTTCTCAAAGCATTCTTAGTAACCAGGTCGATTTTTCTCCCAAAGACATTTTGCAAAAACAACTCAAGGGTAAAGAATTTCCAGCCGATAGGTTTTTCCAGTTCCACAAGCAAATCAATATCACTGTTTTCAGAAAAGGATTGGTCGGCAAATGAGCCAAATAAACCGATTCTTTTTACTGCATACTCTTTTTGAAGAGTAGGTTTTAGTTCCTCTAACTTTTTTAATATGTCTGCTTTTGTTGTCATATTACAAAGTTAATAAAATAAAAAAAATACTGAACCTTTTAGTTTTTATCAATATTTCACCAGATTATCAGATATTGGATCACGTCCTCGCCTTCAGCACCATAAACGGTATCAGCATCTCTTCGAGGGAAATACCGCCATGCTGAAAGGTATCTTTGTAATAGCTCACATAATAGTTATAATTGTTAGGATAAGCAAAGAAATCGGTGTAAGTGGCAAAAATAAATGATGTGGAAAGGTTCGGTTTGGGAAGCATTGCCTTATCCGGATCTTTTACCACAAAAACCTCCTTCGCATTGTACTTAAGGTTCTTGCCCTGTTTGTACCTGAGGTTCAAACTAATATTTTTATCCCCTATAACTTTAATGGGGTTCTGCACCCTGATGGTACCATGGTCGGTAGTGATGACAACCTTAACATTCTCATTTTTCAGTTTCAACAGAAGGTCCTTTAATACCGAATGACTGTACCACGAACGGGTAAGAGATCTGTATGCCGCCTCATTCGCTGCAAGTTCCTTTATCATCTTCACCTCAGTACGTGCATGAGACAACATATCCACAAAATTGAAGACTATTGCAACAAGATCGTTGTTCAACAACTCCGGAAGCTGGTCGAGCATCCTCTTACCCGTCTCATTGTCATTTATCTTGCGGTATGCATGTGAATAGGATTTGCGGTATCTTTTGAAAAATGTCTCTATCAGCTGTCCTTCAAACTGGTTCTTTCCACCCTCTTCATCTTCATCAAGCCAGTACTGAGGGAACATATCCTTGATCTGGGACGGCATCAGACCTGAGAAAAGCGCATTACGCGCATACTGCGTAGCAGTGGGTAGGATACTGCAATAAATGGATTCATCTTCGGTGATATAGTCATCTGCCATGTCCCTTTTCAACACTTCCCACTGGTCGTACCTGAAATTATCGATAACAATGTAAACAACCTTTTCACCGGTATCAAGCAGCGGAAGTATCTTGCTTTTCATCAGCCGGTGCGACATCAGGGGAGAGTTATCTTCACCACCTATCCAGTCGAGGTAATTTTTCTTTACAAACTTTGTAAAAGCATGGTTTGCCTCCGATTTTTGCATCAGCAGAACCTCATCCATCGTACCTTCTCCTTCTTCCAGTTCAAGTTCCCAGTAGGTCAGTTTTTTGTACACATCGACCCAGTCTTCAAAAGTAAAGGAGTCATTTATCTTTAGCGATATCTGCCCAAACTCCGACTGATATGTCGAGGTGGTTGTCTCGGTTATCAGCCTGCGCTTGTCGATGTTCTTTTTTATCGATAAGAGTATCTGCGTGGGATTGACCGGCTTTATCAGGTAATCGGCTATCTTGCGCCCGATAGCCTCCTCCATGATATTCTCCTCTTCCGATTTTGTAATCATCACCACAGGCCATTCAGGCCTTATCTCCTTGATGCGTGTCAGCGTTTGCAAACCGCTGAGACCGGGCATATTCTCATCAAGGAACACCAGGTCGTAGAAATCCGACTCTATCATCTCCAAAGCATCCTGACCATTCGTGGCAGTTTCAACATCAAACCCCTTTTCCTTAAGATATATCAAATGCGCTTTCAGCATCTCTATCTCATCATCAACCCATAAAATCTTTATCTTCTTAACCATATCTCTCTCCTAATTTTCAATGACTCAAAACTGCATCTTTTATTTCCCGTATTCTTTTTTGAAAAACTCATCATACCCTTTCATGTCCTTGTTCTTTATCAGAATTTCCCTGTTTTCCGGAGTTATCAGCCAGATGTAGTACTCCCGGCGCTGGATATCCCGTATCAGGAATGAATTGCTCTTTATGGTCCTCATGTACTCCCTGGCCTTATTCACATCTTTAAATCCTGACACGGTAATATCTTTATATCCTTCGAACAGATCGCCCATCTCAACCTTCAGGCTGTCTCCCGGATAGTTGTTCTTTGTGTAATTGGTATAGATACGCTGCATCTTGTTGTAATCGATACGTGCTTTGGCAAACACAACGATAACCTCCTGCGGTGCTGTTTTGTCCGACACCCATGCCGGCGGCGGAAGTGTAACCTCTTTGGGCTCCGGCGCAGCCTTTTCTTCCACTTTTGCAGTATCGGCAACTGTCTCTGCCGCAGCAACTGCCGCCTCAGCTTTTATTGCTTCCTCACCAGCCTTTTTCTTTTCCGGCTGCTGCTTCTCTGCTGGCTTCTCTGTTTTTTGTACGGGAGCTTCTTCTTTCTTTTGCTCCTTTTTCCCTGTTTCTGCGACTTTCTTTTCAGAAGTTTTCACAACAGGTGCTGCAGTTTTTTCAGATTGTACCAGTACAGTATCTTTCTTTACAGGCGACACTTCCCTGACGGGTGCGTTTGTTTCCTGTTTTACTGATACTGTATCCTGAACAGGCGTAACTTTTTCAACTTTCTCTTCTGCAGTTTTCTTCTCAAGCATCTCTTTAGGCACCTTATTGATATCAACGTTTTTCAGATAAAACTCCTTAAAGAATTCTTCGTAATTCTTTATCTGGCCCGATGACAGGAAGAACTTCAGGTTGGTATCCGAGATCACAAACAGTTTGGTTTTGACAGAATCAACCGGAGGGAATATTTTATCTTTATTTTCACGTATGGCATAGAAATAATCCATTGCTTCCAGTTTGTTGTTAAACCCGCGGATCAGGATGACAGGCGACTTATCAGGCAGGCGCGATGTCTCTATTCCGTAATCGTCAAGCAGATAACGTGAGAAGTTAAAGTCTGCCATATTGAACACTATACGGTTTATATCGGCATTTGCAGGCGGCAGGGCCATGAAAGCATGTTTCTCCTGCTCGTTATATTTGAACCCTGTCATGTCGATCCTTGCCTCCGACTTTTTCTCTTCTCCCGCCTTGCTCATATCCTCGATCCTGGCCCTGAGCAATGAATGATACGGCTTATCACTCTTCACGGGAGTCCTGCCTTCGTCTAACTGTTTAAGGAATGCAGACGCCATATCTGCCTCTTCCGACCCGGCAAATCCGGCAGTTATATTTTCCAGCTCTTTTCTGAATTGTTCGGCGTCTCCTTTTCTTGCAAACGACAAAGCCTTGATAAGTTTGTATTTTGCCAGATAGATATTGGCAGTGTCCTTCTGTTCTACCTCAATGGCCCTAGCAATTACCTTGTCGTAATTTCCGTTAAGATAATTGGTATAAGCAGCAGAATACTCATCATCCACTTTTTTCTCAGCTTCCTGTATCTTTTTAAGATAATCGGGGTCTTCAAGATACTGCACAAATTTACTATCAGGGAAATGCTCTTTAAGAGCTGCTAAAGTCCTCAGGCGGTTTATTCTGTCACCCTGCGCATCGTATGCACGATAAAGAGCAATGTAGACCTTCTCCTTATCCTTTTCCGGGATGACATTTGATTTCAGGCAGCCCTCGAACATCTTAATGGCCTTTGGATAATTCTTCATATTATCCAGGAATATCATACCTGCCTCATACATACTTAAACTACGATCAAGTAAAGCCTGTGTGTATGACTCTTTTGTCAGGGGAACGTTCGCAAGAAGTTCCTGTTTAGTTGGTATCCTAAACGCATTATTTTGCGATGCAGTTTTCTGTTCCGTTGTAGTTGACTGTCCTGTAACTGTACCTTGAGGGGGTGCTCCGGGTTCTCCCGGCTGGCCGGGTTCTTCAGGTGTCTCACCTCCGGAATCAGCCATTCCTTTGTTACTCCTGCGCCAGTTATCTTCAAGTTTGCGGTTACCCCAACGTTGAACGAACTCCTGCTTCCCCAGCTCTTTTGCAGTCACATTGTAAAAGTACCAGCCGCCCGCACTACTTCCGGGAGTTGTAGGATTCTGATAGCTTCCTCCGCCACCGCCAAAGAAAGCATTATCCTGTTTGCGCTGCTCTTTTTTTGCCGCCTCTGCCTCTATCCTGGCATGCATTATAATATCTTCAATGAATTTATCTCGCTCCGCTTCGCTCATATCTGCAATGGCAATAAGACTGTCTTCCCTATTTATGATATCCAGTTGTGCAACCAGCAGTTGCAGTGTCTTGTGCCTCTCGCTGATCTCATCATAACTTTTGTAATCCTCAGCCATAACAGTAAGAGTACTGTCGTAATACTGATATGCAGGCTTGTAATTCTCGTCCTTAAAATAGAGATCTGCCATGGCAAGATATGACAGAGCTTTCTGATAATCGTTGCTTACACTCACGTCTGCCGAATGCCTGAAACTGTTCAGGGCCTCCTGCTCATTGTCAAAATTGAGGTATACCTTACCCAAAGCATAGTATATCTGATCCTGGAACTCTTCGTTCTTTTTGTCTCTCAGCATCTTCCTGATCTGTTTCATTATTTCATCGATAGATGCATCACGGTAGATTATCGAAGCTCTTCGCAATCTGGCATTAAAAGCCATCTCATAATTTGGCCTGTACTTCAGTGCCTGTGCATAGTAATTAGCTGCATCCGATTCATTACCTGCCTGTTCCTCTACCTGAGCAAGAATAAATGAGTACCTTGCCTTGTCATCCTTATTTTTCACTCCTTCAATTGCATTTTTAAGCGCCGGTACTGCTTCCCGGTACTTCTCCTGTTTCATCAAAAGATTTGCATACACTTCCATGTATTTTCCATACAGTCTCTCGGGAGCTTCTCCGTCAAGGTCATAACTCTCCAGCGCAATATTGGCACTGTTATAGTCACCAAGTTCAGTGTAAGCACGTGCTTTCCATATCAACGCATTATATTTGTTCTCATCGTTGGGGAAATCATTTATCAGAAGATTAAAGGTACGGATAGCTTGTCTGAAATCATGCTTCACAACCTGTGCCTTACCAATAAGCAGCAAGGCATCATCAACCCATTTATTGTACTCTTTTTTGTTATAAAAATCTTTATTTTTTGTGCTGCCAGGTTTCTTCCTGGGACGAGCTGTCATGGAATGACGAACAATGAGTTTAGTGCCTTTCTCAATGGCCCTGTCCATCTCGCCGGATGCAACACCGGCTGCCTGCTCGTCCGACTCCTCGAACATTGGGAGCACCTTGTTGTAGTTGTCTTTGTATGATTCCCGGATAGCCTTTATACCGGCCTTATAACTCTCATTCCCATTAAAGAACACATTGTAATGAGCCGTAAGGTCATGATAATTACGACTGAGCCATGTGTTTTTCTTTGTAGAGCATCCCCACAAAAGGACTAGAACAATAAGTAGAAATCTCCGGTATGGCATGGGGCAACTGAACTTCTGTTTTACTTAAAACTGTATTTTGACAAAAATATTTTATTTATCTGCATTTTTCATCGCCGGCAGAAACATTTTAGCAAAATACTAAAAATCTTTTTCCTTTCAGCCTTAAATTCTAAAAAGAGGGGTACGACAAAATCCACGAAATAACAATGGGTATTTAAAAAGTAATATTATTGTACCGATCTCACAAACTGCTACTTGATGTATTTGAACCCCATAAGGCAAGA
>JALVJU010000610.1 GCA_027034005.1 Marinilabiliaceae bacterium | reverse complement strand
CAAAGCTTGAACGTTACGTAGAACAGTTCCCGCAGGGTATGTTCTCGCTTAATGCGCATTTTTACATGGCCGATTGTCTTTACAGGTCAGGTGATACGGATAAAGCGCTTGAAAATTATGAGTATGTAACAAACCGTGAACAAAGTCTGTTCACAGAGGAGTCGCTCTTGCGGGTGGGTGAGATATACTATCAGAAAGGCGAATATGAGAGGGCGCTGGAAAGTTTCAAAAGATTGGTGCAGGAAGGTGAGCGTGAAGAGAACCGTATGGAGGCGAGAATAGGAGAGATGCGTTGCCTGGTTAAACTGGGCAGATACAGTGAAAGTATCACTGCTGTGGAAAAAGTCCTGCTGTCCAATAAACTTAGTGATGAGATAAAGCGGGAAGCTTTGTACACAAAAGGAATTGCTTACTACGAGATGAATGATTTTGACAGCGCTTTGGGTGCTTTAAAGCAAGTTGCTGTGAATACGAAGAGTGAAGAAGGTGCCAGGTCGAAATATCTTATTGCCGAAATTTACTACAAGCGCTCTCAGCCGAAAAAGGCAGAGGATGTGATATTCGATTTTATTGATAAAGGGACACCACACCAGTATTGGCTGGCACGTGCATTCGTGCTCCTGGCCGATATCTATCACGACAGGGGAGAGAACTTCCAGGCAGTGCAGTATCTTGAGAGTCTGCGTGAGAATTACAAGGGTGATGATGATATTCAGGATATGGTCGATGTGAGGATATCAGAGTGGAAGGTTGATGAAAAACCAAAGACAGACAGCCTAAGTGTGAATTAGTGGTTTATTTTTGAACAAAAAAACAGAGAAGAAAAATGTTAAGATATATAGTTTCGATTGCATTGGTTACCTTAACCCTTTTTCAGCTTGCAGCGCAGGAGGACAAAAAGATAAGTAAGGATGTGAAGGTCGTAAAGGCATACACTCCTTCGTTGTCAGATGCTTTTAAAATCAACAGGATGCCGGTGATAAAGGACTCTGTGGGGCTGAAACCAAAGTTCAATTACAGTATTTTAAGCAAGGCGATGGTGACAGGTTATAAAATTGAACCGATCACTCCTGCCAGATTAGCCAAAGCACAACCTGAAAACCTGAAGACATCATACTTTAAAGCTGGTTTCGGGAACTATAGCTCTTTTTTCGGTGACCTGAATTATAACATCCTTCAATCGGAAAAATTTGTTTTGGGGCTGAATGTCGGGCATATGTCTTCGTTCGGCGACATAAAACTTGAAAATGACGAGACGGTTGATGCACCGTTCCATGATACCTGGGCAAACCTGGGATTCAACTATCTGTTCAAAGACAAGACGCTTTACACCAACATCGATTTTAAACACAATATTTATAACTACTATGGTTACAAAACCATTGACCCGCAACTGATGTACTGGGTTCCGGGAGCTTCATCAAATGTTCATGGTGATTCGCTTATCCCTGATCCGAAGCAACGCTTGTCGGGGCTTGATATTCAACTTGGGTTCAAGAACAATGAGATAAAAGATGATGAGGTGAAATATGATGCTTCTTTTACATATTCTTCATTCAGTAACCTTACAGGTGTTTCCCAGAGCGGGTTTAAACTGGCCGGGACATCTTATTTCCCCATAGGTACTGTTGGTTTTGCAGTTGATATGAACATAAATTACTACGGTACTTCGGTGCCTGATTCTATCGGTCCTTTGTACACATTCAGGGAGAGAAGCAATACTCTTCTGAGTTTGAAGCCCCGTATGGTCTTTATCTTCGACAGGGCCAGGATAGATGTCGGGCTGCTGCTTTACGGGGAGATCGACTCTTTTGATGACCAGTTTCAGATAGCGCCGATACTTACCGGAAAGTTGAACATCGTTGAGGGGGTGGTATCTCTGGAAGGGGGGCTGAAAGGGCATTATAATCAAAATGATTATAAAACCGTTAGTTATGAAAATCCCTTCGTATCACCTGACCAGAACGTGAAAACGGCATTTTACGGAATGGATGCCTTTGCAAAACTTAAAGGTAATTTTAGTAAGAGTACCTCATTTGGTGTCGATTTTTCTTATGCTATGTTCATGAATGAACATTTTTATGTCAATAAGTTTTATCAGGAGCCGGGCGTGATAGAAAGTTATTCATACACCAACCAGTTCTTTCCTGTGTACGATGACGGGTCATTGCTTACCTTTTCTGCCGAGTTGTTTTATCATCCCAATGAGAAATTCAACATACTTGCCAAAGGAACATACTACGGCTGGCACCTTGACAGCCTGTCAAAGGCATGGCATAAACCGGATGTGGAGTTTATCCTCAAAAGTAAGTTTAGCCCTGTCAGAAACCTTTGGGTGAATGGCGGTGTTAACATCTTAGGCAAGCGTTTTGCCTTTGACCCCACAGCTATGGAGGCAAAACAACTGAATGCAGTCTTTGACCTCAATCTTGGTGCCGAATATTTGTTTAATTCTACCTGGTCATTTTTCGCTCAGGTGAACAATCTGGCTGCCTCAAAGTACTACATGTGGAACGGTTATCC
>JALVJU010000609.1 GCA_027034005.1 Marinilabiliaceae bacterium | reverse complement strand
AAGAAATCTTCTGCGAAGAAAAAGACCACGACGAAAAAGAGTACAAAGAAAAAATAAAATTTAGCCTGTGGAAGCGGAGTATTATTTCGATCCTGTAAAAGCAAGTTTCATAAAATCGGCACAACGGAAAGATAATGCCGGTCGCCTTGGCAGTAAAGTCAATTTTTATGAAAAAGGCAGCAATATCAATTTTGAAGATATTGATGTTGCAATTCTTGGAGTAGAGGCATGTGTGAACAGTCCGGGAAATGAAGGATGTGCAAAGGCTCCTGATGAGGTACGCAGTGAATTTTACAAATTGCGTTCTTTCGAAAGGGATTTAAAAATCTCCGACTTAGGCAATATTAAAGGGAAAACAGCGAAAGATAAATTTATTGCACTTGCCGAAGCGTGCTATTTTTTATTGGAGAATTCGGTTATCCCGGTTGTGATAGGGGGCAGTCAGGATTACACTCTGGCTCTGGCTGATGCACTTTCACGGCATAAAAAGACATGGGCCCTCAGTATTATTGACCACTGTGTAGACTACCTGAATGATGACGGGGAATTGACTTCGGGATCCTTTTTATCAAAGCTTATTGAAGATTATAAAGGAGAGATAAATAACTCATATATTATTGGGGTTCAGAAATACCTATATTCTCTAGAACATGAAAAATTTATCATAGGTAATGGATTTGAGATACTAAGGCTTGGAGAGATAAAAGGTGAACGTATTAAAAATGTTGAGCCCCGTTTGCGGGATTCCGATATCCTTTCTTTGGATGTTTCCTCGGTGAAAAAGGCAGATATGCCTGCTCAGGCAGGAGCAATGCCCAACGGCCTTTTTTCGCATGAGATATGCCAGCTGGCATGGTATGCCGGTGTAAGTGATAATCTCAAACTGTTTGGCCTGTTTGAGCTAAATCCGGACAAAGATGACAGCCATGGCAGTGGAACAGCATTGTCAGCACAAATACTGTGGCATTTCATCGAAGGGATATCCATGAGATTTAAGGACTATCCGTACCGTGATATCGAATCTTACAGTATTTATATAGTACATATCGAAGATTTCGATATGGATATAAGATTTTTTAATAATCCCCAAAACGACAGATGGTGGGTGGAAATGCCTGACGAAAACAGTAAGGTCATTGTGTCGTGCAGCAAGGCGGACTATGACAATGCGCTGAAAAATGAGTTGCCTGAAAAATGGATTTTTTTCACAAAAAAAAGTGGCTCAGAATCAGGCAATAAGGAGGAAACTTCAACAGATATTGACTAAAATTGAAACTTTTGCGTTTAAATATAGTATACATTCTCAGCGTTTTGTCTGAGATGATTTTAATTTGAAAGATTAGTTTTATAGTTTTAGAAACTATTAAAAAGTTAAATCGAGGTTAAGCAATTAACCGGTATCTGAGGCAAATGGCGAGAAGTTTCTTTGTTTTTCTGTTGTTTTGCGTGACTACCCTGGTGAGGGGGCAGTTCGATCCTCAGTTTAGTCAGAACATGTTCAATCAACTGACTAACAATCCCGGTTATGCCGGGTCATCGGGGATGTTCAATCTGTCAGCGATCAACAGGCAACAATGGGTAGGATTCGAGGGGGCTCCAAAGACAACGGTTTTCGGAGCAGATGCAAACATAAATTTATTTAAGCGTGAAAGCGGGCTGGGCCTTACGTTTATGAACGATGAGATAGGCCCTTTTAAAAACCTGCTCGTGAGCTTTAAGTATGCTTACAGGTGGGCGTTCGAAGAAGGATCATTGGGAGTAGGGCTGAGTGCAGGGCTGATAAATCAGACACTGGACGGCACAACTCTTGACCCGCTTGGAGAAGGAGACGGTAATACTTATCACTCCAAGGACGATCCTGCCATACCACAGTCAGAAGTGACAGGCATGGCTTTCGACATGGGAATAGGAGCTTTTTTTGAATCAGCAAAATATTATGCAGGTTTTTCCGTTAATCACTTAAATAAACCTTCGCCGAATTTTGATGATGGTTATCAGAGTTACCTGAAACCGACGTTCTTTTTGAATGGCGGAATACGTCACAAGCTGAAAAAACATCCTGTGGTACTTGTACCTTCACTGTATTTGAAGACTGATCTTGCTGCTTTGCAGATAGATGTTAACATGAATGCAGTCATAAAGGATAAGTATTGGGCCGGGATAACATACAGGCATCAGGATGCAATTGTATTGCTGGCAGGGATGGAACTTTTAACGGGATTGAGAATTGGTTACAGTTATGATATAACCATTTCGAAGCTTGCCTCGTATAGTTCAGGGTCACATGAGGTGATGATAGGATACAGTTTTGATTTGGACCTGGAAAAACGGACCAAGCGCTACAAGAGCGTAAGGTATTTATAATAAAAGAAATAGAATAAATTAAATAATTCAGATATTTATTAGTATCATGAAGAAAGTACTTGCCCTAAGTGTTATTATTGCAGTCATGACCGGATGTGGATCTTCCGGTGGTGGAGAATTAGTCGGAATTTCCACAAGGGGAACATTCTTTGAGCCCGACCCGTATGGAATGTTATTCATTCCTCAGGGTAGTTTTAATATGGGCCCAAACGATCAGGATGTTGCCTGGGCTATGAATTCTCAGACTAAAACTGTTACTCTTGGTTCATTCTGGATGGATGAAACCGAGATAACTAACAGTGAGTATCGCCAGTTCGTATACTGGGTGAGGGACTCAATTGCACGCCAGAAACTTGGTGAGCAGTTCGAAGAGTTTCTTATCTCAGAGGATGAATACGGTAACGAAATTGACCCTCCATTACTTAACTGGGATACGGATCTGGAATGGGACAACGAAGAGTATGCCGATGTTCTGGATGAGATGTATCTGCCGGAGAATGAGAGATTCTTCAGAAGAAAAGAGATCGATACTCGTAAACTCATTTATGAATATGAGTGGGTAGACCTGATGCAGGCTGCCAAAAAATCAAACAGATATAATTTCGAGACCAAGTCATACGAAGGAATAGTACATGATCAGGTAACAGGTAAAGAACGTAAGATAGAAGACCGCTCTGCCTTCATTATGAAAGATAAAGTAAATGTTTATCCCGATACTTTGTGCTGGATAGCCGACTTTACCTATTCATTCAATGAACCATGGACAGAGAAATATTTCTGGCATCCCGGATTTGCAGAGTATCCTGTTGTTGGGGTTGACTGGAAACAGGCTACAGCTTTCTGTATCTGGAGGACACAATTGCTGAATAACTTCCTTAGGTCAAAGGGAGAACCCGAAGTTATGGCTTACCGCCTGCCTAGTGAAGCAGAATGGGAATACGCATCACGCGGAAATCTTGAGAACTCTATCTATCCCTGGGGAGGTTTGTATACACGTAACGATAAAGGTTGTTTCCTTGCAAACTTTAAACCTCTGAGAGGGCGATATAGTGACGACGGAGGAGCAAAGACAATGGCAGTGGCGTCATATTCTCCCAACGACTTCGGCCTGTATGATATGGCGGGAAATGTTGCAGAATGGACATCCAGTGCTTATGACGAGTCTTCATATAGTTTTACACACGATTTCAATCCTACATATAAGTACAATGCCCTGCCGGACGATCCGGGCGTACTTAAAAGAAAAGTTATCCGTGGAGGATCATGGAAGGATGTTGGTTACTACTTACAGTGTGGAACACGCACTTATGAGTACCAGGATTCTGCGAAATCATATATTGGTTTCAGATGTGTGAGAGATTATATAGGTGACTAATTTATTGAGGTGACAGATAACAGGAGTTTGTTAATCATTCAGAAAAGAGAAATATTGTTATGAGTTTTATAAACGAATTTGTTGAGAGCCCCGCTTATAAAAAAGCGATGGGTAAAGTATACGGCTGGGGAGCTGCAGTTGTGCTTGCCGGAGCCTTATTTAAGATCATGCACTATCCTGGTGCTGAGATAATGCTGCTTCTCGGTATGGGTACAGAGATCATTATATTCTTTTTGTCGGCATTTGAGCCTCCTCATGAACAACCCGACTGGAGCCTGGTATATCCGGAACTAAGAGGCTTGGAACCAACAGGTCCCCGCAACAAAGGTGGAGGTGGAGGAAGTGATCTTGCAGCTTTGATAGAGAGTGGAAATCTTGAACCCGAAGTGGTGGAAAAACTTTCGGCCGGGATCAAGAAACTTGCAAATACAACTTCTCAGCTTTCAGATGTTAGTGATGCTTCTCTTGCTACAGAATCATATCTTCAAAACTTAAAACAGGCAGGGGATGCCGTAGGTAAATTTTCGAACGTACAGTTAAAGACTGCTAAAACACTCGAAGAAACTTCAGAGAAATTAGCTGACACAGGAAGTAAGGTCGCTAATGCCGGACAGCAAATAGCAAATGATATATCTGCATCCGGTAAGTCTTTTGCTGAGTCTGTTACTGCATCCGGGAATCAACTTCTGGAAACATATTCTGAGATGAGCAAAGTCATGACTCAGTATTTCGATAATATTAACAGCAACAGTAAAGATTTTTCATCGAAACTGGGTGATGTAAACAAGAATCTGTCAGCCATTAATGCTGCCTACGAACTTCAGTTGAAAGGCCTTAATGAGCAAACAGAAGCAACCCGGGCTCTGACCGGAGGGCTGAATGCCATCAAGGAACATTTAAGCCAGTCTGTGGAAGACTCGAAAGAGTACAGGGATCAGGTAGCAGCTTTGAGCAAGACAGTAGGTGAATTGAACTCCATATATGGAAATATGTTGAGTGCAATGAACACAGGAAGACAATAGGTAAACTAAGTTGGAATAATAATTAACTCTGAACGATTATGAGTGGTGGTAATTGTCCCGAAACGCCCAGACAGAAGATGATAGGTATGATGTACCTGTTTCTTACTGCAATGTTGGCACTGAATGTATCGGGAGAACTTTTAAAAGCATTCCAGTTAGTTGACAAGAGTATTCAGCAAACAATTAATACAGTTGACAGCCGTAATTATCAGCTTGAAGCTAAACTTAACAATGCGTTGCAGGTTAATGAGAAGAAAGCACGCGGAGCCAAAATGAAAGCTGATTCCATAAAGGTTATGGCCGACTCTGTATACAATCATATTCAGAACCTGAAGCTGTTGATGGTTCACACTGTTGACGGTCCGGAAGCAACGCTGGATAATTATAAAGGAATAGACAACCAGGATATTGCTGCTCAGCTTATGATAACTGAGCATAACAGCGAGCGCAGTAAGTTGCTGAAAAAAATGATAAATGATTACCGTGACCTTTTGATAGGCTTTGTGGATAAAAAAGACACATTTGTGTGGAAACCCATCGAAGAGACTTTGAATACTGAGCCTCCTCACAATGAAAAAGGCAAAGGTAATGTAGTTCACAAGTCGTGGGAAAGCATGATGTTTGAACATCTTCCGCTATCTGCAACTTTTGCACTTATGAGCAGTATCCAGAGTGATGTCAGGACAGCTCAGGCAGATGTTATAAATTATTTACTGACGAGTATTGATGAAGGTTCGTTTAAATTCACAAAGATAGAACCAATTACCAAACCGGTATCCAACATTGTGATACAAGGGGACAAGTATGAAGCTGATATCTTTCTGGCAGCCCGGGACGAGTATCAGGATCCAGAGATCATGGTTAACGAAAAACCGTTGCCGGTAGTTGACGGCAGAGGTAAATACTCAGTACCTGCTACTAAGCCAGGAGAATATGAGTACGAGGCAGAGTTGAAGATAACAGCACCTAATGGTATGCCAAAAACGTATACCATAAAGGACAAATATAGGGTCATAAAGCCAAATGTGGTGATTTCACCCGTTAAGATGAACGTGTTCTACGAGAGTGTAGATAACCCTGTGAAGATATCAGTTCCGGGGGTTCCATCAAGCGATCTGTTGGTAAATATCTCGAATTGCACAAAGAAGAAATCAGGCGATCTTTACATCGTACGACCTAATCCGGGTAAAGCAGGACTGAAGTCTATAGTTACAGTATCTGCGAAGATCAACGGTAAAGTAAGGCGTATCGGTTCAGGCGAATTCAGGATCAAGAGGGTACCTGACCCGGTTGCAATGGTTGCCGGAAAGAAAGAAGGAAAGATCAAAAAGAATCTTTTGCTTGCCCAGCGAGCTGTGTTTGCCGAGATGGGAGAGGATTTCGACTTTGATCTGGAATTTAGGGTTACAGGCTTTACAGTATCGATCATTAAAGGAGGATATTTGCAGGATGCAAGATCAACCAATAATAAATTCACACAAGAACAAATGGATCTGATAAAGAGCGTTGGAAGAGGGGGTCGTGTGTTTATTGAAGGCATCAAGGCAGTAGGGCCTGATAAAACCCCGAGGAAATTAAATAGTATAACTTTTATGGTTGACTAACGTAAACGTAAAAAGATATAAAGCATTTATGATGCTTTGAAAAAATAAATTAAAAACAGTACAGATGAAAAAGATTGTCTTTATCCTAGCAATGTTAATTGGGTTCGGCAGTGCCGGCTTCATGAAGGCACAAAATGTTATGGATGGATTGTATCCAAAAGAACATATTCCAAACCGTAAGCCGATACCATTTGCTCACATCAGAGAAGCAGATGTTATGTGGGCAAAAAAAATCTGGAGGGTCATTGACCTGCGAGAGAAGATTAACCTTCCCTTGTACTATCCTGTGACTCCCATGGATGACAGATACAGTCTTATTGACTTGTTGTTGTATGGAATACAGTACGAAGGCTTAACTGCCTATTCAAATAAGGACGATGAGTTCAAGATCCCTATTACCTGGGAACAGGTGAAGCAGGAGATGGGTGCCGTGAATGACACAAACATGGTGAAGAATCCTGATACAGGCCAGTATGAGCAAAAAGTGATAGGCGGGACAATCCGGTCAGATGAAGTTAAGCAGATACTTCTTAAAGAGATATGGTTCTTCGACCGTAATTATTCGAGGATGGATGTGCGCATAATTGGTCTATGCCCTATCCGCGAGTATGAAAGATCGGACAGCAACGGAGAGGGTCAGATCGTTAAAAAGCAGGTTTTCTGGATCTATTATCCTGAAGCACGTCCTCTTTTTGCAAGCCATGAAGTGTTTAATCCCAAAAACGATGCACAGCGCCTGAACTTTGACGATGTATTTCTGAAGCGCTATTTCGGAAGTTATATCATTAAAGAATCTAATGTTTACAATAACCGCCGTATCGAGGATTATACAGCAGGTATGGATGCTATGATGCAGGCAGAAAAGGTAAAGAACTCAATATTCAATATGGAACAGGATATGTGGCAGTTTTAAAAGATAAAGGCATAAAAAAACAAAAGCCGGCAGTTCTGCCGGCTTTTGTTTTTTTTCAAACTTCAGAACTCCTGACTTAAGGACATTAATTGCTGAGTTATCAATACCTTAGTTTTTTTACCTCGTAAATAGAAAAGTTATTATTT
>JALVJU010000608.1 GCA_027034005.1 Marinilabiliaceae bacterium | reverse complement strand
TCACATACTTATTGCCCCGAAGCACTATATCCGAAATAAATACCGGTTTAACCTTAAGAGATATTTTTGAAGGGGGAGGATTGTGTTCGTTAAGTTTCTCTGCCAGATCATGGAATTTTGGTTTTACTTCATTTCCGGCTATGTAGCCCAGTTCAAGGATCTCATTGTATTTATTGAAGCTTCCTGTGGAGTAGTCTTTTAGGTCCGGTTTGATATAAATGTCGCATTTTTCAATGTCACTCTTCACTTTCTTCAAACTGGTAAACATCGCGATCTGCATCAGTATTCCTGCCATGTTGCCTATCTCCTTAGAATCTTCAGGCCCTTCACTTGAAACATTAACGCCAATAACGATATCGGCACCCATTTTGATTACTTCATCAACAGGGAAGTTGTCCAGGACACCGCCATCTACGGCCAGAGTAGTGTCAAGATCAGCTGCAGTGAATACAGTAGGTATTGCCATACTTGCCCGTAAAGCCTCGGAAAGTGAGCCGTGTTTAAAAATTATAGGATTGCCCGTGCTGACATCGGTAGCAACACATCGAAATGGAATTGGGAACTGATCGAAAGAATCATACTTCATTGCCGGCCAGGTATATTTGGACAGTGTCTGCCCCAACATTTGCCCTTCTATTACTCCCGAAGGAAGTATCAGCTTTCCGTCTTTGAACGAAAGTGAGATAAGAAAACGGTCGTAATATTCTTTTTCTTCAAATGATATGTAATTGTAGGGAATGCTATTTGATAGTACCATGTCCCAGTCGATCTGCCGTATTATAGAATCAAGCTGGTCAGCAGAATAACCAATGGAATAAAGTCCGCCGATGATACTACCCATGCTGGTACCAACTATATAATCAGGCCTGAGGCCCTCTTCTTCCATTGCTTTCAGAATTCCGATATGCGCAATTCCTTTTGCTCCACCGCCACTCAATACCACTCCGATCTTTGGACGTTTCTTTTCCTGCGAATATGAGTTATGTGTTGTCGATAAAAATAAGGTTACAGTTAATATGAACAGATTAAATTTCATACATAATGGATTTTATGGTTAAACCGTTGTCTTAAAAGAGCAACGGTTAAAGTGTCCAAATGTTTAAGCCGGCAATAAATATTTTGACGAATAACAGGTTGTTCTTGATCATTTCTTATGGCCTTTATTTTTTCTTTTAAAGTTTTTCTTTCTGTAACCTTTCTTGCCATAGCTTTTTCCTGATTTGAACATTTCAGGGGCTTTGTATTCAGGCGCTTCGCCCAACTCCGGAGGAAGAGGTATTTTATAAATGTCTTTCTCGATTAGTTTTTCAATTTTATAAAAATCGATCTGGTCATCCTTGTTTATCAGAGTTATGGCAACTCCCTGGGTCTCGGCCCTTGCAGTACGGCCAACGCGGTGTACGTAGTCTTCAGCATCTCGCGGCACATCGTAATTGATAACAAGGTCTATCTTCTCGATGTCTATTCCCCGGGCGATGATGTCAGTTGCCACAAGAACCTGGACATTTCTGTTCTTGAACTCCCTCAATACATTTTCCCTTTCTGCCTGTTCAAGGTCGGAATGGATGGCATCAGCATTGAAGCCGTTACGTTTCAGGGATTGCACTATTTCTTTTACTGTTTGTTTCCTTGACGAGAAGATCAGTATGCTCGGCAGGTCTTTTTCCTTCAGGAGCATGTTCAAAAGAGGTATCTTCTGTATGTCGTAAACCATGTATGCTGCCTGAAGTATTCCCTCGGCAGGTTTTGATATCGCAATGTTCACTTCCGACGGATCGGTAAGTATCTTTTTGGCAAGCTCACGTATCTTGGGCGGCATGGTAGCTGAGAACATCAGTGTCTGGCGTTTGTCGGGAATATGTTTTACCACCTGCATTATGTCATCGTAAAATCCCATATCAAGCATGCGATCGGCTTCGTCGAGAATGAGGAACTCCACACCGCTGAAATCGACATAGCCCATTGTAAGGTGCTGTATCATACGACCTGGAGTAGCGATCACGATGTCGCTTCCTGTAGTAAGCGCGGTCTTCTGGCGTGCCCACTCACGGGGGTCGTTCCCACCGTAGATGGCAGTTGATGATACGGGCAGGAAGTATCCGAACCCTTCCATCTGCTGATCTATCTGTATGGCAAGTTCACGCGTGGGAACAAGTATCAGCGCCTTTACCCCGTGGTGCTCCTTTTTCAATAGTTGATCGCAAAGAGGCAGAAGGTATGCGGCAGTTTTGCCGGTTCCAGTCTGTGCGCATGCAATAAGGTCTTTCCCCTTCATTATCTCCGGTATCGTCTGTTCCTGGACAGGTGTGGCTTTCTCAAAACGCATTGCCTCAAGT
This sequence comes from Marinilabiliaceae bacterium, assembly GCA_027034005.1. GTDB lineage: Bacteria > Bacteroidota > Bacteroidia > Bacteroidales > Marinilabiliaceae > JAADEM01. Next base: position 5,099 of record JALVJU010000608.1, on the reverse strand, counting down.
CCTTCAAGTATCGATTCCGAAAAGTTAAAATCTTTAAAATCCAATTTTGTAATATTTTTAAGCCGTGTAGTTTTATCGGCCTTGTGTTTTTAATCAATTTTTTATAGTACCTGCATTACCAGTCCTTTCAGATATTCTCCCTCAGGGTGATAGATGCTGATGGGGTGATCGGCGGGCTGTGTCAGCTGATGCAGTATCCTCACCTGCCGTCCTGACCGTGCAGCAGCCGAGAAGGCCATTTTCCGGAACATATCCTTACTTACCGCCTGCGAACAGGAGAAGGTAAAGATAATTCCTCCCGGCCTTATCTGCTCAAATGCAATTGCATTAAGACGTTTGTATCCCTGGAGGGCATTGTGTACAACATTCTGATGTTTTGCAAATGCCGGGGGATCGAGGATGATGAGGTCATACTTGTCTTTTGCATTTTCAAGATACTTAAAGGCATCCATGGCAAAAGAGCTGTGCCTTTCGTCTCCCGGGAAATTCAGTTCCACATTCTTGTCAGTGATGCTGATTGCCCTTTCGGAGCTGTCGACCGAATGCACTGACTTTGCTCCGCCGCGCATGGCATAGAACGAGAAGCCGCCGGTGTAGCAGAACATGTTAAGCACATCTTTGTCCTTTGCATATTTTTCGAGCAAAGCCCTGTTCTCACGCTGATCGATAAAGAATCCTGTTTTCTGTCCTTTCTCCCAGTCCACCTGGAATTTCAATCCGTTCTCAAAGGCGATCTTCGATGGGGCTTTCCCCCACAAGTAGCTGTTTACGGCACCCAGGTTTGCCTTGAAAGGCAGACTGCCTTCCGATTTGTTGTAAACGGCCTTCAGTTCATCTCCCAGCACCTCTTTCAGTGCTTCCACAAGTATGTCCTGTATTTTGTACATGCCTACCGAATGCATCTGAATAACGGCAGTGCCATTGTAAAAATCCACTATCAGCCCCGGCATGCCGTCGCCTTCTGCCCCTACAAGGCGGTAAGCGTTTGTGTGCTCACTTCCTGCCAGACCTATATCCTTGCGAAGCCGGTAAGCTGTCTCTAACTTTTGCTTCCAAAATCCGGCATCGATCTCTTCTTCTTTGAAAGTGAGGATGCGCACGGCAATGGAACCTATCTGGTAATGGCCTATGGCAAGGAACTCGTCCTTGTTGTCGTAAACAGAAACAAGGTCTCCCTCATTGACATTCCCTTTTATCTTTTTTATGGCGCCTGAGAACACCCATGGGTGGAAGCGGCGTACGCTTTGGTCCTTACCTGATTTGAGTATGACTATTGGAAGGTCTGACATGTTCGATGTTCGATATGTGATTTTTGATTTTGAAAATATTATGTTTATCCATCCACGATCTTTATGTTCATCTCAGGGAATTTTTTATTCAGCCCTTCGTAGATCAAGAGTGCTGCCCAGGCATCTGTGGCCGCATAGTTCATCTGGCTTTCGGTTAGGCTGTCCGATTCCCAGTTCGATAGTCTTTGACGCTTGCTTACTCTCACGTTCATCACGAGGGCAGCCAGTTTTTTGAGGCTGATATTTTCCAGTCCTGCTTCCTGTGCCAGGTCCTGTACTTCAACGAATCCGGCAGGTTCAAAGTCGCGGAGTCTTTTCAATGCCCTCAGGTCATCACGTATGCCCACGCCTGCTTTCAGGACATCGGGGTCGGACATTAGTTTCAACAGTTCACCGTTAAGCCCTGTTTTATTAAGTCTTATCAGATATGCCTTGTCGATAGTGGCAAGCTGCATCAGCGCCACCTCATGTCTTTGTCCCTTTTTAAACGAAGGCTTGGTTTCTGTGTCAAAACCGATTACTTTTTCTCTTTTCAGATCATTTACCACAGTGTTGAAATGCCTGGCATCTTCAACTACGATTATCTCTCCTGTAAACTTAACTAATGGTAGCTCCTCTAATTCTTCCTTGGTTATGCTTGTGTGCATAAATATCTTGTTGTGTTGTTATTCAATTTCATTTAAGTCATCATGGTCATCCTGCCACATCTTCTGTACTTTGCTGATGATCCATTCGTCTGTGTTTCGCTTGCTTTCTTCCTCTTTCTTCTTTTTATCTTCCTCATTAAGGTCATCGCCGCTGTAGTAAACGTTGTGCAGTGCCCTCAAAGTGTTTACAAGCCTCTGCCCCCAGTAAAGTTCAAAATTGTTGGTCACCTCGAACAGGGCATCGTTCATGATTTCGGCAACGGCGGTTTTGTAAGCCTCAATGAAATTCTTAATGTCCTGATAGATGTCAGCAAGGTCTTCCGAGATGGTTGCAGTTAAAGGCATGTCGCTGTGCTGCATGTCGGCAGTGAAGACTTCAAGGTAGTCATCGTGCTGTCCCATCTTTTCTTTTACCGAGTTCAGGATGTGCTGATACAAACCCTCGTCAACGGCTTTATCGATGAATTCATCAACAAGTTCTTCCTCTGTCTTAGGCAATACAGAAGATTTCAGGTAAAGCAGTGGCAGAATTTTCAAAGCAACGCCGATAAAATCCTTTTTAGGATACTCGGCATTATGTTCCAAGATGTTGCAAAATTCGTTTGATACCGTTACGAATTCCAGAACGTTTTTTGAATAAACCACATGACTGAAAGTATCTTCCATTCCTTATACTATTTTATACGATGGCAAAAATACAAAAAAAAACGCAGGAAATGAGGAATGTGCGTTTGATGTAGAGGAAACAGGATTTTAGATCATTTATTCTGTTTTTAATCGAAATTACGATAGGATGGCTAGCGGTGAGGAAACACCGGCAGCAAGGTTCTTGGCGGGTGTTTTCAAAAACTTCGATTCGTCGGACGTGAGGAGGTAAATAGAACGTTTACGGCATGCAACCCTCGGTGTGGCTTTGAGCCACACCGAGGGTGTTCCTGGATAAAAATTGGGGGCGCGACTTGGAGTCGCACTCCCAATATGCATGTACACATTCTTATTCAAAAGTGAAAGCGGCAAAGCCGCGTAATATTTATTGAAGAAGGCGATAAAGTTAAGTTAGGTGCATGGCACCGGGATATTAAACTTGGGGTAAAAATGCACAAAGCATGGATGTTCCGGTGCTCTGCACCTATTTTTTGGGGTTCCTCTTTTGCTACAAATATTGCGGTGCTACGCACCTTGGGAGACTGTTTTCGGATTTCCTCATCCTCTTTGAAATAGTAACCGTAAAGTCTTGAGTTGCTGTTCTTTCCCTATCAAGAGAGGGGGTAGGGGGTGAGGAAATCAGTCGCGCCCCCAATACCCTATACGTTTCTTTGTTTTTGTGTTATTTTTGGTTGGCGTTACCGAACGCTTAGAAGTGCAAGCCCGCCTTGCTTCGCAGTTCTCTGGCTGCGCATATAGACAGGCAGGCGGACAGGCACGCTCGAAGGTTCTTGGCGTTCGTTTTTCAAAAGACTATCTGTTTATTTTACAAAAAACATCCGTGCATTAGTGGCTTCCTTGCGCCTTTCCGCCTTTGCGGTGCCCAAATATCCTCCGTGTTTCTGAGTTTCCGTCTGACTACGCAGTTGGGCAGGTCTGTGTTCATTCCTTGGAGGCATCTTAATGCGCATTAAACTTAGAATCTACAACAGGGGCGCCTTATTTCCCCGTAAGGTTACTGCCCGGTCAGCTCCAGGAGCCCTTTATCATTTTCCCTTATCAAATCAAACTCCTCCAGCCACCGGATAACTTTTTCAACACTTTCCCGGTTCATGGGCATCCTGGCGTACAGTTCATCGTAAGATGCCGGGCCTTTGCTTAGGATCGTTTCTATTTCTGACCTTACTTTTTCGAATTCATCTTCTTCCAGTCCTGTTTTCTTTCGTTCAAGGCACACATCGCAAATGCCGCAGTTGTCCGAAGAAGTTTCTCCGAAATAGTTGAGTAGTTGCCTGCTGCGGCAGATGTGGTTTGTGGTGGCATACTCCACCATGGCATTGATGCGTTTTGCAAGTCTTTCGCGCCTTTCGTCGTAAATCTCTTTTTTAAGCTCTACATATTTCGGTTCGACACGGTCACGGGCAAAAGTGATGAGCGGTGTTTTCTTCTGCGGATTGTATTCGATGAGCTTCATCTGCGCCATTCGTTTCAGGTAGTTGTAAATCTCATCCCTTGAAACATGAAGTCTTTCGGCCATGAGTGCCTCGTCGATGGCTACGTACTGTGTGAACAATCCTGTGTAAGACCTGAGCAGGAGTTTTATGAAAAGGTCAAGTTCCGCATTTGACAATTGCAGTTTGTAAAGTTCTTCACGAGTGGTGATGATGTGAACCCTGGAAGGCAGCTGTAACTCTTCCGTGTAATCGATATATCCAGCAAGGTGGAGTATCTTCAAACTATTGTAAGCAGTTATGATGTTGAACTTAAAAACGCTGCAGAATTTACCGAGGTTGAAATCAAAAGTAGCATCCTCGCCGTGGCCGGCAGCTATTTGCAGGTAGTTCCCCAGCGCTTCGTAAACCCGCTTGATGGTTCCCGGCTCGGGGAATGAGATGGCGAGCATCCTGTTCAGTGAAACTTTGTCGTGTCCCGACCACAGAAGCACCGCATAAGCTTTCTTCCCGTCACGGCCTGCCCTGCCAGCCTCTTGGAAATATGCCTCGACAGAATCGGGTGCTGTGATGTGCACCACTATCCTGACATCCGGCTTGTCGATGCCCATGCCGAATGCATTTGTTGAAACCATGATGCGTATCCTCCCTGAAGTCCAGTGATGCTGCCTTTCATTTTTCACTTCCGGCTTCAGCCCGGCATGGAAGTAGGAAGCGCTGATGCCATTTTTCACAAGCAGCATGGCGTACTCTTTTGTCTTTTTCCGGTTACGGACATATACAATTCCGCTTCCGCCCACACTTTTCAGTATCTGGATGAGCATACCCTCTTTGTCTTCCGTGTGCCGGACCACATATGCCAGATTGGAGCGGAAAAAGCTTTTGCGCAGCACGTTTTTCGTCCTGAACTTCAACTGCTCCTGTATGTCCTCTACAACTTCCGGGGTGGCAGTTGCCGTAAGTGCCAGGACCGGGACATCAGGAAAGATATCGCGCACATCGGAGATCAGCCTGTACGATGGCCTGAAGTCGTATCCCCACTGTGATATGCAGTGTGCCTCGTCAAC
>JALVJU010000607.1 GCA_027034005.1 Marinilabiliaceae bacterium | reverse complement strand
GACTTGCTCAGGTCATCTATCCCTTTGTCTTCATTCCCTAAATAAAGCTCTGTAAGGCCGCGATTAAAAAATGCTTCCGCAAAATCGGGGTTTATCTCAACGGCCTTGGTAAAGTCGGAAACCGCCCCTTCGTAATCTTTAAGTATGGCTTTTACAATTCCGCGATTGTACCATGCAAACTCAAAAGTATTATCTATATCTATCACTTTGTTCAGGTCGTCCAGGATATACTGATAGTCGAGTATCTGGTCAACCTTCTTCTCCTGCGGCAGCACCACAGGTTTAACTATGCTGCTTTTTGCCTGTGTCAGAGACGATTTTTTAAGGTTGATCTGCTGTGGATCAGGTGTCTCCTCCTCCATGGCCCGGATCACCTCAACCATCTTATAACGTACGTACGCCCGGTTGAAAAGTGTCAGAATATCATCAGGCCTTTGCTTCAACACAGCATCATAATCCATGATGGCATTGTTGTAGTTCATCACAAGACTGTAAAGTACTCCCCGAACAAAATGACACTCAACACCGCAACTGTCTTTTTCTATCTTATCGGTATAAACCTTTATCTGCTTGAAATATTCAAGAGCCTTGTAGCCCTCTGCTTCCGCCTCACGGTTAGTTATCTTGAGTTTAACAGGGAACAGGTGTTTATTGTTAAACTTCTCGACAGCAGGTTCGAAATACACATTGCGAATAATAAGAGAATCAGCCGAGTAGAAAGAGAGTCCGAACACAGGTTCCAGGTCGATTATGATATTGCGGTTCTGAACCTTGCCCCTGATAGTCTGCGGAACTTCCTCCTCTGTCTCTTCCGACCCGAAATCATCAAGCACTGCGATCTTGTCGTAATTCCTGATATCTTTATCCGATCTTTTTCTCGTGGCCTTTGGCTGCTTCTTGCCTGGCTTACTGCCATCATCTTTATTCTTATCTTTCGATTTGTTCGAAGCAAGATCTTTATCGCTCTGGTCTTCTTTGTCGGCCTCAAGTTTCATGGCGGTATTGTAGTCCTCGGTAAACCCTTTCATATCGCCCAACTTCTGCTTGGCTATCGCCCTGGCATAGTACACAGGACCAAAGTCTGGATAGTTGTCAACAATGATGTTAAAATCCTGGATCGCTTTGTCGTATTCTCCTATCTGGTCATAAAGCAACCCTCTGTTGTAAAGTGTCAGCAGATCGGTAGGATCAAGTGCCAGGACGCGGGAGAAATCATCTATTGCCCGGTTGTAATCCCCCACCTGAGCCCGGAGAATACCCCGGTTGGCATAAGCCATGGCATTCTTTGGATCAAGTTCCACAACTTTATCGAAATCTTCAAGAGTGCCTCTCAGGTCATCAAGCTGATACCGGATGACACCCCTGTTCATGTAGTAAGATGGCACATCGGGCGCCAGCTCTATCACCTTGTTGTAATCGGCAAGAGCCTTCTCAAACTCATTTGTCTGATAGTACAGGATACCACGGGTAGCATATCCGTCGGGAAGATAGGGATTGATCTTTATCACACGACTGTAATCTTTCAGGGCACCGATAGTATCCCCCTCGTTGACCCTTGCCATTCCACGATTCAGCAATGCACTTACGATATTAGGATTAAGCTTCAGAACTTTATCGTAGTCAGCCATTGCCTCCTTATACTTTTTCAGCGACATTTTGCTGTTACCGCGGTTTATCAGAAGGTTAACATTATCCGGCTCCATCTCCAGGCCTTTGGAATAAACCTTTATCGCCTCTTCGGCATTCCCCTCCTTCTGCTTGATTATACCGTAAAGGTTATAAGCATTAACAAGATAAGGGTTTATCTCGAGTGCCTTTTTTATATCCTCCTCAGCACCTTTAAGATCATCCAGGCTGTATTTTGCAATACTCCTGTAGTAATAAGGTTGTGCAAGATATGGTTTGACCCTGATTATCTTATTGAAATATTGAATGGCAAGGACATAATCTTCAAAGTAAAGGGCATTCCGGCCAATGTCAAGCATCCTGTCAGTATTGATCTGAGCTGAAAGATTAATAGTAGATACGAACAAAAATATGAATACAGATAGTCTTGTCTTTTTTATCATAAAAATATTAAAAGCTTCCTTAAAGCGACAAAGATAAAAATTTATACCTATTTATATTAATCTGTCGTTTGTAAGAAGAAAAACCTTCGGAAGAGCTAACAACAGAATGTTGGTTCATCAAAGAAGAATGTTGTATACCTTTTCTGTCTTATTCCCTTTTGCATCTTTTACAACAATCTTAAGTTTATGTTTACCCGGCTTGAATTTCGGAAACTGATCTTTGAAACCTGTAAGACGGTAGTTTTTAGCGTCATACTCAAAAAGCACCCATTTTCCGTCTATGTAACAGTTGTAATCATCTATCCCCGACATATTATCATAGATCTTTACATAAATGCTTTTGCGCCCCTTGTAATTTAGTCCCGAAGGTACTCTGTATAGTTTTGCCACCGGGGGAACAGTATCGTAGTACAATGTAAACTTCCCGAAATTCCTTGTCTTTACAATAACCTTACCATCCTCATATTTTCCGCCTATACT
>JALVJU010000606.1 GCA_027034005.1 Marinilabiliaceae bacterium | reverse complement strand
CCAAAGGGAAAAAAGCGCTGCCAGAATAATGGCCGGAGAGCCGCACTGTGAAGAAAAGATGAACAGCCCCACAGAACCCCTTATGCCGAGATCGAGTAAAAACATGGCAGGGATCACTGTGATAACAGCAAAGTAAAGGAGTGAAAGCAAAAAGAAGATATCAGGCGGACAGGCAATGTTAAAAAAGCGGAACCAAACAAACAGCTGAATATTGTATGTCAGGACTCTTGCCAGGGTCAACAGAAACAACATGAGACTGCGCCCGGACCTAAAATTTTCAAAAAAGCTCTTTTTCACAGCCCATTTACTGCCTCGTATTCTTGTTTTAATACTTTTGAAAAAGAACAGCATCAGCACATAACTTCCGGCCAGGACAGCTAAGACGATCAGCAAATATGATACGGTAGAAATGTTATTTAACGTATCTATGTGAAGTATGTTCTTTGACAACAATGCAGGCAACACGATAAAAGATGTCAGAAGAAGAACCGCAGTATTCAGATAACTTCCGTAAACAGAAGCCATGATACCCGACGTATGATCCTCTTTTCGAAGATAAATTATTTTACCACCATGCTCCCCTAACTTCATCGGGGTGATGCTGCCTGCGGTAAATCCGGCAAACACCATTTTTAGAGAAACGGAGAAACTGTAGTTCGCCAACGGGGAGAGCAGGTATTTCCATTTCAATGCCTCAAGTCCGATATTCAGGAACCAGAGAACTGCCTGAATTAATATTAAGTAGAACCAGGACTCGTTGATACTTCCCCAGGAAAAAACATCCCACTGTTCAAAACCTAATATTCGTTTCGCCAGATAGTAGAAGGCGAACAGCGAGATTAAAATATAGATAAGCCTGAAAAGAGATTTACGACTCATCTGCGCTTTTCTTCCGGTTTATAATAGGCAGGATAATAAATGCAAGCAGCCCGAGGACAATTATCATCAGGGTCTGGGCTCCATGTACCAGCAACGCAAAAATAGCAGCATCATCATGGTTCACTCCGTAAATGACTAAAGTAGCGATAACCATTGCATGCCAGGTGCCGATACCTCCTTGCACGGGCAACAGCATCCCCAGGCTGCCGGTCACCAGCACCGTAAGCCCGGCACCTACACCAAGGCTGCTTGTGGCCCCAAAGCTGAAAAATGCCACATAGATCATTCCGAAATACATTATCCACATGAAAATGGTATAAGCCCAGAAAAGGGGAACATTTTCCACGTTGCGTATGGAGAAAAAACCTTCTTTGAATTTTTCCCAGAGGGAAGCAAAATCCCGAAGCACTTTTATAGAATGACGGTTCCGGTGTATAACATAAATAACCACTGCGACAGAAAAAAGAATAACCCACGACAAAGGGGACGTTATAGAATGATACATCTTGTCCGTATCAACATTCCTGATGAAAAACTGGCTCAGTACATCGAACTGCAGGATGAGGACAACGATGAACAATGCTATGAGCATCAGCATGTCGAAAAGACGCTCTACAACTACAGTTCCTACAACCTTTGTGAAAGATATCTTTTCGTACTTGCTCAACACTCCGCATTTGGATACCTCGCCCATGCGCGGCATGAGAAGATTAATGAAATAACCCGTCATCACAGCCCAGAAACTATTGCTGAAACCGGCTTTCTCACCCGTTCCCCTTATCAACTGCTGCCACCTCAATGCACGGCTGATATGACTGAAAATACCAAGAACAACCGAGAAGATTATCCAGAAATAATTAATGTCATTTTCCAGTACTTCAAGAACCTGGGAAAGGGTCTGGTCCCTGAAAAGCCACAATACGATTGCTATTCCCAATGCAGGAAACAAAAAATATTGCAGAAATCTGGTCAACCAATGTTTCAAACCAAAATGATTTGTGATACTTAAATTATTTTACGACCTCCAAAATATTCGATCGCTTAAAGCTATGCCCCGAAAAAGCATTGCAAGATAATAATTTGTTTTGTGTTAAACTAAAGATGTAATTTTGTATTTTTAGCCAATATTCGCATCACGTAATGTAACACAGGTAAAAGGCAAAACCGTACAAAACTATCATGAACAAGGTAAAGGCAAAAAAACATCTAGGGCAGCATTTTCTTACCGATCGCAACACAGCCGGTAAGATCGTTGACAGCCTGCAGGACAAAACACGCCTTGTTCTGGAGATAGGTCCCGGTATGGGAGTACTTACCGGTTTCCTTTTCAGGAGGTTAGGACTGAACCTTTATCTCACCGAAATAGACACAGAATCGGTAGAATATCTTAAAAAATATTTCCCTGAACTTACACCTAATATCTCGGAAACGGATTTCCTGAAAGAGGACCTGAAGAAACGCTTCAGAGAGCCTTTCTCCATTATCGGCAACTTCCCGTACAACATCTCAAGCCAGATATTTTTCAAAATACTCGACAACAGGGGAAACATACCTCAAGTGGTAGGAATGATACAAAAGGAGGTGGCTGAACGCATTGCGGCCGGTCCGGGTTCTAAGACATACGGCATTTTAAGTGTTTTGCTTCAGGCTTTTTACAACATTGAATACCTTTTCACTGTAAATGAAAACGTGTTCTCGCCACCGCCAAAAGTAAAGTCGGCAGTTATCAGGCTTACCCGTAACGAAAGGGAGTCATTGAATTGTGATGAGAAGCTGTTTTTCAGAGTGATAAAGGCTACATTCCTTCACCGCAGAAAGACGATCCGGAACACGGTAAAAAGCATCCCGCACAATTTTGAAGCAACAGCAGGACATGAGTTTATGAGCAAACGTCCGGAACAGCTATCGGTAGAACAATTTGAGGAGTTAACACTCCTGATACAGAACAATCCGCCGTTATAATTGTATTACTGTAAAACAACAGAGATATGGCAAATTTCGAACTGACAAGAGAGTTTATCGAAGAACTGAAGCAGCTTATTGAAAATAAGCAGAAAGATAAGCTTAAGGAGATCCTTGATGAATTGCATGCGGCTGATATCGCTGAGATCTACGAGGAGCTTACTCTTGAAGAGGCCAAATATCTCTATTTCCTTATCGATGATGAGGACAAGGCAGCTGATGTCATTACTGAACTTGAAGAGGACGACAGGCAGAAATTCCTGAAAAGCCTGCCGGCCGAAGTTATCGCCAAACGCTTTATCGACAACATGGACTCGGATGATGCCGCCGACATCATAAGCGAGTTTGACGAAGACCGAAAGCAGGAAGTTCTCTCCCATATGGAGGACGTGAACAGCGCCGGCAACATTGTAGACCTGCTTAACTACGAAGAAGGTACCGCCGGTAGTTTGATGGCCAAGGAGCTCATCAAGGTCAAAGAGAGCTGGGATGTGCCTACTTGCTTGCGCAGCATGCGGAGACAGGCAAGTGAAGTTGATGATGTGTACTATGTTTATGTTGTGGATAACGACGGCATACTGAAAGGAACCCTGTCGCTCAAAAAGCTGCTTATCGCTTCGCCAAAAGCAAAGATCAAGGATATATACAACTCCAATGTGATATCGGTAAAGGCGGATACCCCTTCCGAGGAAGTTGCAAACATAATGAACAAATACGACCTCGTAGCCCTGCCTGTAATTGACGAGATAGGGCGTCTTCTCGGCCGCATCACCATCGACGATGTGGTGGATGTTATGCGGGAAGAAGCCGAGAAAGACTACCAACTGGCTTCCGGTATCACCGAGGACGTTGAGGCATCGGACAACGTGTGGCTTTTAACACGGGCCCGCTTCCCCTGGCTGGCAATAGGCCTGGCAGGAGGTATCATGGGCTCACGCGTGATATCAGGTTTTATGGGCAACCTTGGCAACCATCCGCAGATGGCCATCTTTATGCCTCTCATTGCGGCGATGGGCGGTAATGTGGGTATTCAGTCATCGGCTATAGTTGTGCAGTCGCTGGCAAGCGGCGACATGGGTATCGAGACCACCTGGAAGAAACTGTTGAAAGAATTTACCGTTGCTTTCTTCAATGCATCCATCCTCTCCCTGATAATCTTCACTTATAATTTCATTATCAAATCCGACATTGCCCTTACCCTCACAGTTTCGGTCGCTATGTTCTCCGTTGTGATATTTGCGTCACTTTTCGGCACCTTCATCCCGCTACTTCTTAACAGAATAAAAATAGACCCTGCCGTTGCGACAGGGCCTTTTATCACTACGCTTAACGACATAGTCGGAATGTTCATCTATCTGACGATAGCAGTTTACTTTTTCAGCATTTGGGGATAAGGAATATCATGATCATTTATCTTTATCACTGTACAGATCCTTGATCTTCCCGTTAACATAAGTAGTTATCCTGCCAATACGTTTACCATCATGGAATGCTGCAGCTTTCAAGGCTTTGGTTGTATCACTGATGAAGATAGGCTCACTGTAAAGTTCCGATCTGACTGACGGCTCTGGCCCGTTAATGGTATAATGGATAGGCAGTCCGCCCCTTTCGGTTGACAAGATGATCTTTCCTGATTTATCCTTTGTCACATTCACGTTGTACATGCTGGGAGCATAGACTATGCCAAGGTTTTTAAGTCGGATAAGGTTATATTCAAGTCTTTTGACAAAATCGTCCCAATGCCTGTTTTTTTTAGGAGTCCATCCTACCTCGGCAATGGCAAGCAACCTGGGGAACAGCATGTAGTTGATATCTCTTTCATTTTGCAAAGACTCCGACCACAGGTTACCCTGAACACCAAGTATTCGGTCTGATTCTTCCCTGTTAAAACTTTTCGGAATTAGTTCATAAGAGTATGCCTTGGATATCCATAGTTTTGAATAACCGTATGGCGGTTCCAGTGCAGGATCCCCCTGTTTGAGGTCAAGATAACAGAAGTTGTTCGGAGTCATCACTACATCATGCTCCATTTTCACCGATTTGATCCCTCCTTTTTCTCCCCTCCACGACATTACTGTTGCGTTGGGCGCCAGTCCGCCCTGCAGTATCTCGTCCCAGCCTATCATCTTTTTGCCAAGTCCGTTGATTATCTTTTCAACCTTTGTGATAAAATAACTCTGAAGCCCCTTCTCATCTTTTAATCCTTCTTTCCTTATCAGCTGCTGACAGGCAGGACTCTTTTCCCATTGCAATTTGTTGCACTCATCGCCCCCAATATGAAAATATTGGAACGGAAATAAAGGAAATATCTCTTCGAAGACTTTCCGTAGAAATTCATAAGTAACATCTTTGGCGGGGCAAATCGTGTTATCCTTAAACACTCCTCCCGTTGCCACAAAGTATTTTCCTTCGTCACACGACAATTCGGGGTAGGACGCGATAATGGCCTGAGAATGCCCCGGCACATCTATCTCGGGAAGTATATTGATAAACCTGTCGGCAGCATACTGTACTATCTCACGAATCTGATCCTGTGTGTAATACCCGCCGTAAGTAGCTTTCTCGCCCGGTTTTTGCGGTGGCCGTTTCCACCATGGTAGATCGTTGTAGTCCACACGCCAGGCACCTATTTCGGTAAGTTTTGGATAACTTTTCACCTCTATCCTCCACCCCTGATCATCGGTAAGGTGCAAATGAAAAACATTCATTTTGTACCTCGACAGGTGGTCGATCTCCATTTTCAGTACCTCCACCGGAAAAAAATGCCTGCTTACATCAAGCAGTTGTCCGCGCCATTTGAACTCCGGCTTATCAAATATCTTAACGGCAGGGACGTACCACTCCTCCGTCTTGCCGCCCTTTTTCTCCAGTTCAGGCGGAAAAAGCTGACGAAGGGTCTGCAACCCATAAAAAGCACCTGCAGGAGCGGCAGCTTCGATAGTGATGTTGTCAGGTGTAACATCCAGCGAATAACCTTCATTACCGTACTTTTCACTGAGGCCGCTAAGCGAGATAATTATGTTCCCGCTTTTTGCAGAACCGTCCTCTGTAAGCTTTATTTCGGGTTTGAATGTTGATGATGCACTCACAATGCCGGAAAATATTTCTGCCCCTTTTCGAAGCGAAGGACCTGTTATCAATATCTTTGTATCCTCATCTATCTCAAAAACGCCTTCACCTTTCTGTAGTGATACCGGTTTAGGAATGATGTCAATCTCTGCCGTTTTTATGTTTTTCTCCGAACAGGATGAAAACATAAGGATAATAAGGGCAGGCAGTACAAAAAAATGTTTTATGCTTAACTTCATTTTGATTTATTTTTCCTTCGCATACCGTTTGCCGGGTTTGATTAACCTATTTCACCTTGGTGATTTTCACCACAAAAGCGTAATCTTTCTCCGGCTCAAAACTGAATTTGTCTTTTCCCGGCATCTCTATCTCCATATTTTTCCCTTTCTTCTTCCATGAAAGCTTCAGGCCTGTTCCAACTATCGAGACTGAAGTTCTGCCGGAGCCTTTCACTCCTCTAAGGACAAGTTTCTTGCCCGGTAGCTTTGGCACAATGGCATAAAGGTCATTCCCTTTCTTTGTGAAAAACACCTCCTTAACGGCATAACCGGGATCAGGATCTACCGTCTGCTTAAGTATCAGTTCGCCTCCAACGTAGTGCTGGTTGGTTTTGTATTCCCTGTCACCTTTCGACCACTGAACAGGGGTTTCCCATTTCCGTGTGCCGTATATCGCTTCTCCGTTCACTTTAAGCCATCTGCCCATCTGCAAAAGACGTTCCTGCATTATCACAGGTATCTTGCCATGGCCATCGGGGCCGATATCGAGCAGCAGGTTCCCGCCGTGGCTTACGATATCCACAAGCATCAGTATCAGTACCCGCGCGGAGTTGTAATCCTGGATATCCTCTGCCCTGTTATACCCGAACGAGAAACCCATTCCCCGGCACTCTTCCCATGGTTTATCAAACTCTGCCGAAGCATCGTACTCGGTAGTGTAGTAACCGCCATGTTTCTTCCTGTCACCTTTTCCCCAGCGGTCATTGATAACAATGGTATTGGCAACAGGTGAATCATTGAACAGCCATGCCAGAAATTCAGGAGTGTGCCACTTTTCATCTGACATCTCCCACTCTCCGTCAGGCCACAGGATATCAGGTTTGTATCGCTCAACCAGGTCTTTCATCTGAGGTATCATATGTTCCGTCACATATTTTTCTTTGTCAAATTTCCACAACGGGTGATACCACTCGTAAAGGGAATAGTACAACCCGAATTTCACATCAGTTTTACGAACGGCTTTTTCAAGCTCCCCTATCAGGTCACGGTGCGGACCTATGTCCATGCTGTTCCACCTGAACCCTCTGTCATTGGCCTGTTTGCTTGGCCAAAGGCAATATCCCTCATGATGCTTGGAAGTGAGAACAATGTATTTTGCCCTCGCATCCTCAAAGAGTTTTGCCCAGTCGTCCGGATTAAAAAGTTCGGCCTTGAACATTGGCGCAAACTGGTAATAGGTAAAATCTTTTCCGTATCTTTTCACATGATAGTCATAAACCTCCGTTCCGGTGAATTTGCCGTTACCGAACAAGGTTTTGTTTTGAAGCCAG